>OMYE01000055.1 GCA_900315145.1 uncultured Pseudomonadota bacterium
CCTTCATCGGCAAAGCCGTATGGCCCGTCATCCTTCAGTTTATGGGATAAATCACCGCTGGCCACGAACACCGTCCGGCGGTTGAGCTTTTCCGCAGTCTCAGCCATAATCATGCCGAGATGATAGTGCTCGAGAAGAGAGAAACCGGATATCCCCACATTAACAATTCTGTAGTCAGTAAGATATTTGTTAATAAACCATAAAGGAATCATCGTTCCGTGATCCATGGGATGATTCATCATACGATTCAAGGAACCGGCAGAAATATTCTCCTGCTGACACTTTTTTTCAAGAGCCGCAACAAACTCATCATCAGAAACCCCCTGAAAATTCACCTGCGGAGCTCCGAAATCTGCAAATGTTCCGGATAATTCACCAGTGGAAACTAGAAAATAATCAGCATAGCTTTCCTTGTGCGGACTGCAGATTATAATGGTATCAGGATGCAGTCCGGCAATCTCTTTAGCCACCCTTTCATATGAATCTACGGTTTTTTCTATTGTTTTCTCATCCCCCCGACCGATTTCCGGAATTATTAAAGGTGGATGAGGTACCATAAATGCTGCTAGAAGAGACATGATAAACCTCCCAAAAAAGCTGATAACAGGCAGAATAAAGAGGTATCATTCCTTTATTCTGCAGTAACCGGAGAACACCTACATCCATTATCACGTAAAAAAGGGGATAACAGCTACGAAACCTTCTCACTTTTACAATATATGTGAATTAGATAATATATTGTGAATCCGATAATAAAATATGAATTGAATAATATAAATACATAGCCATTGCAGTATTACTGGTACTTTTTTATATGCTGTAATCTCTTTCTCAATTATTTAAACCGGCTGGATATTTTCAATATTAATTTTATCCCTATAAGATATAATCAGCTTATACTTTTATATATATGTTTGTGTAAACAGCAGACCTGATTTATAAATTTTTATACAATTAAAAACCGTGGGAATAAATACAATGAAAAAAAATTATGATGTCTACGGATACACTGCAGAGAAACTGGCAAGGGCAAAAATATACGAAACCAGAAACCGCAATCAGGGAAAATTATGTTATCTGGTATGTCCGCACTGCCATAAACAGGTAGACAACATATCCTTTGCTCCGGATAAAGCTAATGAAACAGGATACTATCTTCTCTATTTTTCTCACAGAACAGCCAGATATATGGCTGAACGGAATAAAAGAACCGGAGCAGAACTAAAATGCTGTCCGGAATGCGGAGAGATATTTTTAGATCCGCGGTACCGGGAACCAGCCATCGGAGGCACTAAAAGAACCCCTGACATAAAATACTTCATTCTACCGGTTTTCACCTTTATTATTCTGATAGGCTTTGCCTTAAACTTCATTAACAAATCGCTTTCAAGTGACAGTTTTCCAACCCCGGCCATCCTGCTTTCTCTTTCCATGGTAAGTTTTGTTTTAATTACCATAGTAATCATGGGTATCTCGCTGAAAGCCTTGAAACTATACGAAGTAAAAAACAGATACAATCCGAATCAGGAACTGGAAAACTCTGTAAAAAGACTTAAGAATCCTGATTATCTGAAAGCTCTTTTAAGACTGGGCAGGGAACTTCCGGTAAAATACCGGGCACTGTTACAAAGTCAGGAAGAAAATACCGGAGCGTCTACAGAAAAGAACAGTGATTCACAGGTATACAGACTTAAAGAAGGCTGCTGTGAATACTGCGGCTGCTTTGTCAAGGTACCGGAAATAAGCCCTAGCTTTAACAGAGCCATATTAAAATGTCCGCAGTGCAGCCACGAACTTTACGACTCCGACATCTGTGAATTATGCGCATATCCTGAAGAAGAGCAGAAACATAAATACGAAGAAACTGAAAAGGGGATTATCAACGCCCTGAGATCTGAAAAGAAAATTATAAAAAATGGCAGCATTGTCACTGTTATTTCTCTCGCCGTCATATTTTTCATTGGCCTGATTATGCTTACCGGCGGGGATTCACAACTGATAAACTTCCATTCCAAACCAAAGCTGCTGATACTTGTTTTCATCCTTACAGGACTAATTTTAACTATCGGAGCCTTTGTTACCTGTCTAAGTATCAATCGATACCGGTATATTATGAAATGCAGGCCGGAAAGCAGGAGTAATGAAATCCGTAAATCATCTATCAGAATGAATAATCAGGATTATGCCCAAAAGATTTCCAAAGCTGTAAAAAAATTCGAACCGGTTCAAAATGAATAATGTTAAAACATACTGCTAAAAGTATTTATTCATAAAAAAAATACTCCAGCTGGTTTAGTATCAGTGCTGTCGGCACTGGACAGCTGGAATCATCAGGCAAAAAAAACGTTATGATTCTAATAATCATAACGTTTTTTCAATCATGGAGGATGGAGGAACTCCGGTAAAGTAGAGATAACAGCAGCCCAAACCATGAGCTACTGTTATTTTCCTTAATTAATCCACCTCAATAATTTTCATTTCATTCGTCATACCGGCCTGCTCAGTGTCGCCATGAGTAACTATCACCCAGTCTCCGTGAGCAAGGAATCCCTTATCCTTAACCACCTTTACGGCAGCTCTGGCTGCTGAAATCATATTAGGGTATTTTTTGGTTTCAAATTTTACAGGATAAACACCGCGGTAAAGATTACACCAGTTGAGGGTCTTTTCAGAATTTGCCAAGGCAAAAATAGGCAGATTTGAGTGCAGACGGCTCATCAAAAGCGGAGTCTGACCGGACTGGGTTAATGAAATAATCCCCTTTATTCCCGGCAGATGATTTGCCGCAAACATGGAGGACATAGCAATAGTTTCCTCACTGTTGATAAAGAACTTATCTGTTCTGTATGTGGAAACAACCATAACCGGATTCTTTTCCGCACCGATACATACCTGAGACATAGCAGCCACAGTTTCCACCGGATAATCACCGGCGGCAGTTTCGGCACTGAGCATTACCGCATCAGTACTGTCAAGTACGGCATTAGCTACGTCCATTACTTCGGCTCTGGTCGGCATCGGAGCCTTAATCATGGATTCCATCATCTGAGTAGCTGTAATAACCGGACGGTTCAGTTGACGGGATTTTTTAATAAGTCTCTTCTGCACCCCCATAAGCTCACTGTCACCGATTTCCACACCTAGGTCACCGCGAGCAACCATTACGGCATCAGAAGCACGGATAACATCCTCCATGCTTTCATCGGTAGCTACAACCTCTGCTCTTTCTATCTTGGCTACAATCTTTGCATTAGAACCGGCAGCCTTTAAAAGTGAACGTGCCAGATTAATATCCTGACTGGTTCTCGGGAAGGAAACAGCCACATAATCAACCCCGATTTCTGCTGCAGTTTTAATGTCAGCCTTGTCCTTTTCAGTGAGAGCCGGAGCAGAAAGTCCGCCACCCTGCTTATTAATCCCCTTGTTGTTGGACAAAGGTCCGGCAACTATTACCGAGGTAAGAATCTTGTCACCTTTAACGGAAATAACAGAAAGCTGTACACGACCATCATCAAGCATCAGCACATCACCTGTTTTTACGTCATTAGGCAGGTTCTTATAATCAATACCTACAGATTCCTGAGTTCCCTCACCTTTACCGAGAGATGCATCAAGTGTGAATAAATCACCGGTATTTAAAAATATTCTGCCTTCTTTGAAAGTGGAAATTCTGATTTTCGGTCCCTGCAGATCACCGATAATTGCGGTATAAACACCCAGTCTCTGGGAAATTTCTCTAACCTTTTCCGCTCTGGCCTTATGTTCCTCAGCAGAACCGTGAGAAAAGTTGATTCTCATAACATTGGCACCGGCTTTAATAAGCTCTTCGAGAACGCCTTCCTTATCTAACGCTGGTCCCATTGTGCAAACTATCTTTGTACGTCTAAGCATTCTTCCTCCGGATTATATAAAAAGCCTCAAGACTTTATCATGCGGTTGATAATCAGAAAAAAAGTCAGCCCCGGTCTGCCCGTTCTGATACATTCCTGTGAAAAATACTGATGACCACATGTCTTAAAGCCAAATAATTATTAAATATTTATTGTTACTTCAGTGTTTCTGACACTCCGGCAAGCTAAAGCTCAACCGGATTCCTGCTTCAACGTCCGCTATTCAGCCATTCGGCCTTAGTCTTACACAAACTCCACAAGCGTAGATTCGGGGATGCCCTACCCTATTACAGCATTCATCCGACCTGCATATAGCGGCGGTTTTCTGCCTGAATATATTATATAAGCTTTACACTGTTCCTGAACATATCTTTCCTGTGCACCGATCCTCTTACAGAGTGCGTCCAGTCATGTATACTTCACTATATATAGGTTCTTTCCGGAGAACATAAGTATGCAATATCCATTCCTCTTTACAGACTGAACCTGAAAATACCGGTGTTTTTCAGAAAATCGTGGTGTTCATCTCCTAATTAAAAGTCTAACGACGACACTGATGCTGTAATTTTAATCTTTGCTATCTGTCAGTGAAAAACAGCAAAAGAGCAGAATTTAATGTCTACTCCTTCATCTCTGGGGAGATCGCACCATATCAGGGATACTGAGATTCAGTTAATGTGCCAGAAGGCACTATATTCTGTAATTTTACTGATAATTTTGACATTCATCTAGTTTAAGCTTAAAAATACCACTAAAAAGTATCTACCGCTCAAATTTATCCTTTTCATTACATCATGATACCGGAATATCTCTTTTTTTTCTCATTAAACGTTTAACCGGCATGGATTGGCTTTATGAGTTTTAGTAGAGAAACAGCCATGATAAAAATTCTCATATTCTGATCATGAAAATAAGGTATATTAAAACACAGTAAAACAATTGACGGAACAACCACATAAAAACAATAAAGGAAGGATAACAATATGGCCCAAATAGGTATTTTTTACGGAACAGATACAGGCAATACCGAAGATGCTGCCCTACTGATTCAACAACTCATAGGTGAAGACAAAGCAGATGTTTTTGACACCTCAAAACATCAGGATCCTGCACTTCTCAAAGATTATGATCTAGTCATTCTCGGCACCTCAACATGGTATCTCGGGGAAATGCAGTCTGACATGGATAACTTCATGAGCAATATGGAGAATATTGACCTTAAAGGCAGAAAATTCGCCCTATTCGGCCTTGGAAACCAGATAGATTATAGTGAATACTATCTCGATGGCATGGGGATTCTCTATAATTATCTGAAAGAAAAAGGAGCTGTTATAATCGGTCGCTGGCCTGTTGAAGGGTATGACTTTGCCAGCACTCTGGCTATTACCGATGATGACAGTACCTTTGTAGGACTTGCCCTTGACAATGATAATCAGCCAGATCTCACTCCGGATAGAGCCGCCACCTGGGTTGAACAGATATTGAAGGAAAGCGGTCTGGAATAAATCTGCATAATTTCAGGTTTAAAATATTCCTAAAAAGGATACTTTTTTCAGGTATCCTTTTCTGCCTTCGTAATAACAAATATTTCCCAAAGAAGATTCCCAGGCTCAGAAAACAGACGTCCACGTATTCTCAGGTAATTCCCTCACCTGTTCAGCATATCTTTTACACCGGACCTTCCTTACTCCGGTTATTATTTTGCAATGCTCTTCCTTCCTTTTTATGAGCATGGGCATTTTTTGCATTATATAAAGAGATTTCAATTCCGGAAAAAACACCGTTCATCAGACTGCCTGGGTTCAAAATAAAAAAAAGGGCAGCCTTATAAGTCTGCCCTGAAAAGGATAAGAATAAAATTGAGAGTTTTATCTATTCCATACAAGAAATTAAATCATCGAAGGCGAGCCGATGGTTCCGCTTTCACTTGCAGGAGGAACATCTCTCGCAAACATGCTGAGAAATCTTGAATACTTCACAGCTTTCAATCTGGTATCACAAACCTTATCAGCCACAGTATCGAGAAGTTTTCTTCCTTCATCATGTCCTTTCAGAGCCAGAACATCAGTGCCTGAATCAATAAGATTGTTCACTATTACACTGCTGCTGGAACTGTATGGCTTAAATAGCACTGCTTCCTGAATACTGCGGGCAAAGCTTCTCAGTGCGTTTTTAACCAGAATATCCTCATCCAGAGAGGAAATCCAGCTGTCAACACCGTCAGCTACACCATTATCATTACTGTCTGATTTAATAATCAGTAAATCCGATGACACGGAATCGGCTTTAGCCACCTCTTCTGAAGAATAAAGGTTATCAACAGGGATTCCTGATACCTGAGGAGCCGTAGCACAGCCGGTAACTAAAAAAAATGAAACAACAGTACTAAAACACAAGAACAGATGTTTAATCATTTTCACTGCCTGCAAAAACTATTAAGAAAGCACGAATATGCCAAAAAATCGCAATAAAAAATGTTACCCTGTTAACATTTTTATTTAACACGGATTTTACACCAAAGTTATATAACTTCAATAAAAATTTGAGCTATTTCAAAAATAATTACTAATATTTTTCTGATAACGTTTTTACAAAAAAGATATTATACAAAAAACACATTTTTGTATTAAAAACATTACAATTACCATGAATATGCCATAAATAATCAGCCAAAAAATAACGACTAATGATAAAACCGGTCTAATTTTTTACTGTTGTTTAAATCAGGAAAATAGATATCTCCATTTTCCTCCGTCTGACAGAACTCTTTTCCACCAATATAAAAATATCTCTTTAAAAATCTCTTTTAATGCGTATTATAAGGTACAGTCTCAACCTGATGTTTACTGCTCTCTTCTATACATATATTCACGTCCATAGTAAAGTGAACCATCATCATTTTTTTTAATAACCGGAATGTTCACCGGAAGCTTTCCTGTAAATTCGCTCCCCCCGAATATTTTTTCCACGGCAGCGACAACATTGGCGTTCCATGAGGTTCTCTCACGGTTTACTCCTTTAAATTCCGCCGGATCAAACTCAAGTCCGGTTCCCATATAAGTAAGAACCACGGCATCGGCATCATTATAAAGTGCGGCATCATAAGGAAGATATCCACTTATCAGAATAAATCTTCCTCGTGCAGAGTGTACATCATGCATAGCCATATGCAGAGCCTGGTACTGAAGATTCTCTCTATCAAGAACATCAGCATTGGATGCATAGGAAAATCCGATTACCGCATCAGCCTCGGCAATCCTCCGACGCATTTCTTCCGTATAGCGGAGCTTTACTTCATCACCGGACTCACTGTCCAGATAATACTCAATATGAATACAGGTATGGTCACCTATAAAGCCTTCTTTTCTGAGTCTATCTACTGCATAGCGCCAGGTTACCTCATCCTTCCGGTATCTTCCCAGAATAACTACATTTTTTATAGATGAAGAAAGAGGGAGAACATTATCCTGGTTCTTAAGAAGAGTCACTGCTTCTCCAGCCATACGCCACTCGGATTCATGATGTTCCCTGCTCCCTACAGTCTGAAGAGCATGACGTATACTTTTCATGACATCCGGAGTATCGCCGCCGTGCTCCAAAACTGCAGCTGACAAAATATTATGTCTTATCTTAAGTCTCAGTATACGTCTTACGCTTTCGTTAATCCTCTCTTCGGAAATACTCCCATCTGCCACCTTTCTGCTTATTCCGGCAATGTACTCATCATAAAATTTTATTGCCTCCGGATCCTTGATATCAGCAGGGAGAAGCAGAATATCAACTCCTGCTCCTATTACCTTTTCTGCAATATTCACATGATACTCCACAGAACCAACACTTCCCGGAACAAGTCCTGTAAGAATAATCGGATCCATCTCTAACGCATCTGACATAACAACTCCGTTATACCCGAGTTTCTTCCTGAGAATACCATTGATCATTTTTGAAGACATGGTAGCCGGATAATATCCGCGGGTCACTCCGTCCCCGTATGTATAAAGATCATCAATAAGCGGATAGGTGATATGTGCGGTCATTATCATTTCAGCACCGTTTTCCACTGCTAAACTGTAAGGAACCAGCTCGTTTTTCAGAAAATCCTCATAATTTCTGGCTACAGAAGGCATGCCCACATGACTGTCTGTCATGGTATCCCCATGTCCGGGATAATGTTTGAAGGTGGCGATGACATTGTTTTTCTGCAAACCTCTAGCATAGGACACACCAAGCTTCGCCACAGTTTCCGGATTATCAGAAAAGGATCTGATACCAATCACCGGATTGGCAGGATTATTATTGATATCAATCACCGGTGCCAGATTAACATTAAATCCGAGAGAGGCAATTTCCCGGCTGATAATCTCTCCTGAAAGCTCGGCATTTTTTAGCGGCTCTCTTGTGGCTCCCAGAGCCATATTACCTGTAAGACGGGTACCGCTTTTAAGCCTCACAACTCTGCCCCCCTCCTCGTCTATTAGTGTAAGATACGGAATATGGCGGGATACCCCTGATACTCTGAGATTATTCTTCTGCAGCTCATGAAGAAGACGTACCGTCTGTTCCGTGCCGGTTATATTCCACCCGAAAAGAATAATCCCGCCGTACGGATGCCTGGTTAAAGCCTCCTTTATCTCCGGAAAATCATTAATGTCGGTAACATCAACATCATTCCATGTTCTGAATGCCGGAATAATCATCTGAGAGACTTTTTCCTCTAGAGTCATATCTTTAATTATCTGATTAAGCAGGATCTCCTGTTCAATGTATCCGTTTTTATCAGATTGGTACTGCAGGTTTTCTGATAGGAAAGATGACGTCTGTGCCCCCGACCTGCATCCGGTCACTCCTACGGTAATAATAAAGACAGTAACTACGACAGCTATTCCAGATACAAAAAACTTTGTAACACCTAAATGCCGCCTAACATTCATGATTCCCATATTCATCCAGTATATTAAATAATGACAAAAATACTATAACTCCGGTAGCCGACTGGTCCCCCTACCCCAAAAACAAAAGCTCCGGAAAAAAACACCTTGATAATCAGCGGTATCTTCCGGAGCAGGTAAAGAGGTAAAACAGCATAATGCCGGTTATTAGCCTAAAACTAATCTACCGGACAGCTGTTACTGCCGTTAACACTGTTGTATCCTTTTAAAATAATCTGCTCTTTATTATCCCGGACTTCTCTTGGCAGAGGACGTTTCCTGCCTTCATTATCTACCGCCACATAGGTAAAACCGCAATCAGTAACCTTTACTCTGGTTGAACCGGCACTATGATTCTTTTTGGTCCACATCTGCAACTGAATTTTCATGGAGGTATTACCGATGTAGATAACTCTGCCGTACACACAAACCACATTACCTACATGCACCGGATTCAAAAAAACTATCTCATCAGTGGCAACAGTAACTACTTTACCCTGACTGAGTTCATAAGCCAGCATTGCTCCTGCCGCATCCATCTGAGACATAAGCCATCCACCGAAAATATCCCCGTTCGGATTGGCATCGGCAGGCATGGACATGGTTCGAAGAAGGAGTGTCCCCTTAGGAACTTCAACAAGCTTGTCAGTGTTGTCGTTGTTTTGATTTATTCCGTTAGTCATTCTCTGTCACCTTCTTGACTTTTCCGGGGGCAACCGGAAATCAGCACTTTTTTTATGTTCTTCCTGATATTATTTTAATATTTCCATATCTAAAAAACAAAAGACAATCTGCATATTTCACAAACTGTCTTTTGCAATATAGTATGTATACGCTGTAATGTCTTAGCTGCGAACTAGATAATCACCTTCAGCTATCCACTTGTAGCTGGTAAGCTCAACAAGCCCCATAGGACCGCGGGCATGTAGCTTCTGGGTGGAAATAGCCACTTCCGCTCCGAGACCGAACTGGCCACCATCTGAGAATCTGGTGGAAGCATTAATATAGGCACAGGCTGAACCGGCTTCATTTACGAATCTCATGGCGTTTTCATGATTATTGGTAAGGATAGCATCAGAATGACATGCCTCATATCTGCGCATATGTTCAAGCACTTCATCCAGACTGTCAACAATGGTGATGTTAAGACATAATGAAAGCCATTCAGTAGCAAAATCATCATCACTCCCCTGCAGCACCAGACTCTGTTTATCTCCAAGCGCACCGGAGGCAAGCTCATATGCCCTGCCATGGCATACCATCTTGACATTTTTTGTAGCAAGATGTCCGGCGAGAGATGGAATAAAACGGTCTGCAATTCTGCTGTTGACCAGAATGGTATCTACACTGTTACAGGCACTAGGCTTCTGAATTTTTGAATTGGTGATAACATCAAGAGCCCTTACCTCATCCGCACTGTCATCAACATAGATGTGTCCCACCCCGAATCCGCCAATGATTACCGGTATGGTACTTTCCTTCTTGCAGAGCATATGAAGTTTAGCACCGCCGCGTGGAATAATCATGTCAACGTACTTATCAAGATGCAGCAGTTCGGTAACATACTGTCTGTCAGGATTGTCAATATACTGCACAGAACCGGCAGGCAGTCCGGCGGCTTCAAGACCTCTCTGAATAATTCTGACAATTACCTTGTTGGTATTGAAGGTTTCCCTGCCACCTCGCAGAATGCAGGCATTACCTGTCTTTAGGCACAGTGAGGTAATATCAACAGTAACATTAGGACGTGCTTCGTAGATGACACCGATAACCCCTAGCGGTACACGCCTTTTAAGAAGCTTGAGACCGTTTGGTAAAACACGGGAATCAAATTCACTTCCGACAGGGTCGTCAAGAAGAACGACCTTGCGCATATCATTTAAAATATCACGCACTCTCTTTTCATTAAGAGTCAGACGGTCAAGCATAGCTTCACTGATACCACCGGCTCTAGCCTCTGCCAGATCCTCTGCATTAGCTTCCAGAATTTCCGGGATTGATGCTTCCAGAATATCCGCTATTCTGTTAATCGCCTCATTCTTTTTGGCTGTTGACAGGGAAGCTAGAACAAAAGAACTCTGTTTTGCCTTCTGACCTAATAAATTTAAATCCATGTTTTACTCCAAAACTACCAAATCGTCACGATGTACGGCCACCTGACCATGCTCGTAACCTAAAATACTTTCTATCTCTTCTGAATTATGACGGGCAACAGCCTTGATTTCAGCACTGGTGTACCGGCTAACACCTCGTGCTATAACTTTACCATCAAGGCTGACGATATTCACCACGTCACCACGGAGGAACTCCCCGGAAATATCCACTATACCCTTAGGCAGGAGACTTGAGCCTTTTTTCATCAGAGCCTTGACAGCACCGTCATCAATGATAATGGAGCATTTAGGTTTCGGACCGGCGAGAATCCATGCCTTTCTGGCTTCAAGAGGTGAACTTTCAGGACTGAATGAAGTTCCGATATAATCACCTTCGACAATGCTTTCAATAATTTTCGGATCATCACCTGAGGCAATTATTACCTCAATACCGCTACGGGTGGCAATTTCCGCTGCCTGCAATTTAGTAGCCATGCCTCCGGTACCGAGACCACTGACACTGTCGCCGGCAAGAGCCTTGATTTCAGGGGTAATCTTATCAACCCTGCTGATAAGACGGGCGTCAGGATTTGAACGAGGATCAGCAGTATAAAGTCCCTTCTGATCTGTAAGCAGAATCAGACAGTCAGCATCAGAGAGAATTGCCACTCTAGCGGAAAGATTGTCATTATCCCCGACCTTGATTTCCGCCGTAGCCACAGCATCATTCTCGTTAATAATCGGAATAATCCCCTGTTCAATCAAAGCACCCAGAGCATCTCGTGCATTTAAAAAGCGTTCACGATCCTCAAGATCAGCTCTAGTTAAAAGAATCTGTCCTATATGCAGACCGTATATTTCAAACAGCTGCTGCCATTTATTCATTAAGTGAGTCTGCCCAACTGAAGCAAGCATCTGCTTGTTGGCAATGGTTCTCGGTAAATCCGGATATCCAAGAGCCTCTCTGCCGGCGGCTACCGCACCTGAGCTTACTACAACAATGTGATGCCCTTTGGCTTTAAGTCCGGAAAGTACACGCACCACCTCAATCATATGAGCCGGATCCAGACGTTTGGATCCTGAAGTAAGCATGGATGTACCGAATTTGACAACAATTGTTTTGTTTTTATTTTCTAAATTATGTTTATTTTCTGAATTCAATTTATCAATCGGCCTGTTTTACAGCCGTTCCTCTATCCAGTCAGTCAATTGGGATAAAACGTTTGTATACAATGAAAAAGCCGTTTTCTCTTTCATTTCAAGGTATTCTGAATTTGTGCTGACGGATTTGACCATCATGGCATCATTTACGGAGCAGATAGTGTCTCCGCTGGCTCCCATAACCAGTAACGGTGTATCAACCTTCATACCGGTAAGAAGACCTGAACGCTTGGCTGAGAATACTTGCAGCCGTGGAATGAGATTCTCCCAGTCCTTGGCATCAGCACCTATACGGTTACAGAGTCCCGCCCGCTGCATAGGAGATGCCAGTTTCAACATTTCGACATCAAGAAAAACATCATTGATAATAGGGGCAACCATACATACGGCCCTGATATCACTGTTGTGTGACAGCATAAGCCTCAGAGCGCAGTGACATCCGAAATTCAGGGCAATAAGACCTATTCTGCCTCTATTGATGTACGGTACGTTTTCTTTTATGTAATTCAGCACTCCTTCGTGCAGAATACTAGTATTTGCATCCAGTACAATATTGCTGTTCATGCCCATTCCCGGCAAATCAAGAGTCACCATGGCAATCCCGCGAGGGTACAAATATTCTCTGTAGAAGCGAAGGTACTCGGTTGCGAGACTGACATAGTTCCCACAAATAATGACACCTGGGAGACATTTGGTTTTGTCAGGTGTATGAATGTAGGCTGTGCCTACCCCGCTTTCTGTTTTGAACTTGACTATCTCAAAAAATCCGTCCTGATATGATGCAGCCTTTTTATAGTTCACATGATTCATCATCAGTGCATGTGATGCCATTTCATCCCCCTTAAGGTGGGGATAGCTGGCAAGAGCATAACACAGATAGGCCCGACGGAAGTGTATGAAAGCTTCCTCCCTTCTCTCAGGACTATCTGGAGCATCCTCACAGGATTTGGCAATCTTCGCGTGCTTTTCCGCCAGCATGGAAAATTCATAGACCCAGTTTCCCGGACCGTATTCGTACACAGTATCCAAAATTCCTTCTCTGGTTCTTCCGTTCTCAGAACCGGAAATATCAGAAAGAACCTTCTGGATCTCCAGAATATCCAGTCCCATCCAGCCCCAGTAATCACGTTCAATCTCACGATACCATCTGCGCGGTGTACCGTCAGTTTTCGGAAGCAGTGTCTCAACAGAGTTGGAAATATAAGAAGTTTCTAGACTTGAACGGTGGGGTTTAAATAATACCTCGCTAAGATTTTCTGAAGGAATTTCTGTCATGGAAAACAACCTCTTTAAATATCCAACACCAAAAAAAACATCCTGCAGGACACCGGAATCTCCGCATTTTTCATTCAAAAGCCTGAATTCGCTTCTGACCGAAAAAAAACAGCCGAAAAAAAATTCTGCTGTGATAATGCATCTTTTACGACCAATCCATGACAATTTTATCATAAAACAGTATCATTTTTTACAGCGCTTTTTTAATACGATCTAAAAATCCGGCAATTTAATATCCGGTAATTTTTCAGAACTGTTCCCCTGCTACTCAAAATATACTTAAATATACTCAAGCATACTGAGAGATTGAAGTCCTTACGGATACTTCTTACTGTTTCAACGTGTATGCTTTGGCTATT
>OMYE01000054.1 GCA_900315145.1 uncultured Pseudomonadota bacterium
TGCCGTAAGAAGCGGAGAGTCCGTAAATATCATCCTTAAAATTACCGATATTAAAAACGGGGCAACCGTCTGGCAGAGAAGCGTAACCAAGTAAAAGCTGCCATATCCGGCCATACGGATTACATTATATTGAAAACGCCTGAGGAATTTCGTTCTCGGGCGTTTTATTTTATAAATACTTTTCGTCAGTATTCCTGATTTATTCCCCTGATTCCTTTTGGTATTATCCTGTCTGACTATCGGAACTAACCTGTCAGCAGTATTCCGCACGCGACACAAATACTGATTTCTGATAATGAATCTGAAAAAATTAACCGGGATTGCTAAAAGGTTACTAAAAGGTTTAAGTTAAGTTCGGAAACAGTATGTTTTTCCGGTTGAATAAGATTATATGAACCTGACCAAGACGTAATACAGGGGCCACCTACGCTGAACAGGTAAGGATGGAGATACATGAAGCATAAACAAAACTTAATTTTCAGCCAAAAAGAAAAAAGCTTCCTTCATATTTGAAGAAAGCTTTTAACTGTTAATCCCTAAACCGGTATCTGACATGATAAATCAGAATAACGGCAGCCAGAGATTATAATTCCTCGCTCTTAGAATCAGAGAGCTTTAAATATTCCTTGGTTCTATTGTATTCAACCTTAGCCTGACCGCGTGAAGCTCTTTCAACAAGCTCGTTATCATTCTTGGCATTGAATTCGAATACCTGCTTGTTAAGGAACTCATCTCTGGAAGCATCCTTTTCGTCTACCTTTTCCACCTTAGAAAGGATTAAGAGGTATGACTTACCATCAGCATCGGAATATTTTCCAAAGCTTACCTTGCCTTCAGGAGCTCTGGCCATTTCAAAGACATTCTTTGAAACTGTTTCATCAACATCGTTATTCAGGCGATCAATGGTCTTTGGCTCTGAAATAGTAATCTTGCCTGCAGCCTTTTCGCTATCAAGAGATTCCCCCTTGGAAATCTTAGAGAGCAGATCATTTACATAGGACTCGGCGTTCTTGGCAGCTCTGTTAGCAGCGATATCAGCAGTGATTTCATTCTTAACGTCTTCAAGCTTCTTTGGAGTCTTAGGAACATAATCTTCGATATGAACCACAATGAAAGCATCCTGACCGAGCTCAATCACATCTGAATTCACCCCGCTTTCACGTAATTCCTTATCAAAAAGCTTGGTCTTAACTTCATTTTCAGTGAACGGGAACTTAAGATCCTTGGCATCTGATGCTAAATAATCATACACCTGAACCTTAACGTTATCTGAAGGATGTTCCTTATCAGATTCGTTGGCCATCTTGGCAGCTCTGTCAAGAGAATCAGGATCTTCGAATGAAATATCAGCAACAATCTGACGCTTATCGAGGAACACTTCCTTGCTCTGCTGCTTAACGTATCTCTTGATTACATCTTCCTTGGAATCCTCAAAGGTCTTGGCAGACTGAGGAATAATGGCATTCAGCTTAATGATATGCACACCATACTGGGACTCAACAGGATCAGATACATCCCCTACCTTCTCTAAGGCAAAAGTTGCCTTATCAATGCTTGAATCCTGGTTACCTGATGAGAATGCCGGAAGCTTACCGCCGTTGGCAGCTGAATCCTTATCTTCGGAATACTGCTTGGCAAGCGCTGCAAAATCTTCTCCGCTGTCAATCTTTGCCTTGATTTCGGCAGCTTTAGCCATGGCATCATCGCCGGTAAGCAGGATATGGGAGATTTCACGCTTTTCCGGAATGGTGTAGATTTCGGAATGCAGATTAAAGAAACCGGTTAAATCTGCGTCAGTATAGTGAACATCAGACTTAACGTCATCAGAGGTCAGATAAATGTATGAGAATTTAACTTTATCGGCAACAAGATATTTATCCTTGTTCTGTTCGTAATAATCAGAGATTTCCTTTTCTGAAACCGGATCATTGGATTTGAACTTACTGAAATCAACATCAACTCTTGAGTAGGTGCGCTTTTCAGTAATGACATCAGTAAGATACTGAACTTCACCCGGAAGAGCGAATTCCCCGTCAATAACCGGTCTGAGATAGGTTTCTCTAGACATGTTGTTACGAAGGGTTTCACCGAAAACCTCACCGGTCATATAACCGTACATGCTCAGAACCTTCTCATACTGTTCCTGACTGAACTTGCCGTCAACCATAAACTCAGGCATAGACATGATTTTTGCCTTTACCAGGCTGGCAGGAATATCAATCCCTACTTTCTTAATATGCTGAGCCAAAGCCTCATCATTGATAAGCTTTTCCAGAATACTGGCTTTAAACTTATTATTGAACTGAGGATCAACAGCCATCTGCTTTTCAAAGAACTGTTTACCAAACTGTCTTTCCAGCATGGCCTTTTCTCTGCGAACCTGATTCTCCAGCTCGTGTTCAGGAATCTTTACATCATTAACCTTTGCAGGATCAAGGTTACGATCTGGGATTAAATAACTCCCAACTCCGGCAATAACGAAGGATGCGGCGATCAAGAAGAATAATACTTTGGCAGGCCAGCCTGTTGAACCTTCGCGGAGTTTATCAAAACAAGACATGAAAAAAACTACTCCGAAAAAAATTATTAAAACTATAAATCAGCATATCCGGAGGGCTATCCGCAGACCTTGATTTTTAACGCTCCGGCCACCGGAATACTGGTATTAAAATGAGGTTATTATAAATTAAAAGCACACATAAATGTGTGCTTTTTTTGGCTATGAGATAAAAACAACAAACATTTTTCACAATTGAATGTTATTTAATCAACCATTAATTAAGTGCATCCTTCATGCTCTTGCCTGGACGGAACTTAGGTACTCTGCGAGCCTCAATCTTAACGATTTCATTAGTCTTTGGATTACGACCTTCGCGTTCCTTGCGTTCGCAAACTTCAAAACTACCAAAACCAACAAGTGAAACATCGCCACCTTCAGCTAAAGTTTCAATAACTACAGCTTCAAAAGCCTTTAATGCATCGTCAGCTGCCTTCTTTGTGATTCCTGCTTTCTCAGCAATCTTCTCAACTAGCTGGGTCTTATTCATCCTTACCCTCTTATGAATGTTATTATTATAAAAAAAGCAATCAGTCTTCATCATACTGCTGTTGATGAGTCTCACTGCCGTGACTGTGTAGTGATTATCTAAAGTAAAAACGTTTCTATCAATGCGCAAAACACAAAATTAAGTTACAGATCACTAAATTCCATTGTTTAGAACCTGATTTTGTTAATTTTTTTAAACTTGTTACTCTCGATAATCGCGAAAATGATTCTATCACAACTAAAAAAATGCAACATATAAAAGCTCATAAAACCTAGAAAAAAAGGGATACCTGCTCATTATTTATTCATAAAAATTCATTAATTTTCACTTTAAGGAAAATATTTTCAAAAATAATCAATAATTCACAAAAATC
This sequence comes from uncultured Pseudomonadota bacterium, assembly GCA_900315145.1. GTDB lineage: Bacteria > Pseudomonadota > Gammaproteobacteria > Enterobacterales > Succinivibrionaceae > Ruminobacter. The sequence continues at coordinate 3,421 of OMYE01000054.1, forward strand.
ATCAATTGCTTATATGAGGCAGAAATTCAGTTTGATTCCATATCTTTAGCCGGGGTTCAGGCTGACTTATTTCTCTTAAAATAAATCCGGCTGGCACTATTCACTGTCAGTGAGTATGCATACCCACATCATGCGTTCATTAAGGAACTGTCTGAGAGCACCCGCCACAATCATTGCCTGAGCCACCTCGGCACTGAGAACATGATGAACGCATATGATGAACACTGTCAAAAAAAATTCCGCACCGGATCCTCCGTGCTCTGGTGAGCACTTAAAGACTCTGTGCGGAATCTCAATAAGGGGTTTGAGCAGGTCCTGAAGACGGTTCACTGCTTCAGAAAAAGACCTATGCGTACTAAATTACTTCAAGATCATCGGAATCCATACCGTCGGTAAACTCATCACTTCCCTTGATTAACTCATCACCTGATGACCTCAAATCAACATTCTGAGTATTTACCTTTCTGGTACGCTTGGTTCCTGACGCTGACGCGGTCTTACCGCTGTCTGCTGCTGTTTTTTTAGTACGTACTGTTTTTGTCTTTTTAGCTGTGTTCTTCACTCCGGCATCTGCAGCCTGAGTATCCGTTTTTTCAGTTCCGGAGCTCTCAGTAGCCACAGCAGCCTCGGCAGTCTTCTTTTTTCCGGTGGTGCCGGTTGATTTTCTGGCTGTTTTTGCAGCTGTTTTCTTCTTAGCGGCCGAAGTATCGGCAGAAACAGTATCCTCTACGGCAGTTTCTTCGGCTTTGACCTTTTTACTCTCTTTTTTGCCGTTATGATGAATCTCACCGGCCAGAGCTTCGGCAAAAACCTCCCTGATATGTTTAACAGGAACAACCTTCAGCATCTTCAGAGTAGATTCAGGAACCTCCACCAGATCCTTGGTATTGCCGTACGGGATCAGAACCTTTTTAACTCCGCCGCGAACAGCACCGATAAGCTTTTCCTTAAGTCCGCCTATAGGCAGAACTTCACCACGCAGAGTGATTTCACCGGTCATGGCCACATCACCTCTTACCGGAGTTCCGGTTATGGCACTGATAATTGCAGTACACATGGCGATACCGGCACTTGGACCGTCCTTTGGAATGGCTCCTTCAGGGCAGTGGATATGAAAATCCTTCTGCTTAAAGAACTGCGGAGTATACCCGTAGTCGGCTACAAACGAACGGACAACGGTAAAGGCGGCGGAAATTGATTCCCGCATAACCTCACCTAACTTACCGGTAAACACCTGCTTGCCGAATCCCGGAATACATGAAGCCTCAATCATCAGAATTTCGCCACCGACTGATGTATAGGCAAGACCGTTAACGATACCTACCTTGTTATCAAGAGTAATATCAGTCTGGTCAAACACCCACGGTCCTAACATATCCTTAAGTGATTCCGGAGTAATCTTCAGCTTCTTGACCTTACCGCCGCTTAACATTATCTCCTTGACGGTCTTACGGCATAATCTGCCTATTTCACGTTCAAGGTTACGCACGCCGGCTTCAGATGTATAGTTACGAATCAGGCTGAGCAGCGCATCATCAGTGAAGGTTATCTCCTTTTCATCCACGTGATTTTCAGCAAGCTGCTTAGGAATCAGATGATTCCTGGCTATGTGAAGCTTCTCCTCTTCGGTATAACTGCTGAGATTGATTATTTCCATACGGTCACGGAGAGCCGGAGGAATATTCAGGCTGTTGGAGGTAGCCACAAACATCACATCAGATAAATCGAAATCAACCTCAAGATAATTGTCTGTAAAGGTCTTGTTCTGCTCCGGATCAAGAACCTCAAGGAGTGCTGATGCCGGGTCACCTCTGTAGCTGTCAGTAGAAATCTTATCAATTTCATCAAGCAGGAATAAAGGATTCTTCACACCGCATTTCATAAGCTTCTGAATAATCTTTCCGGGAAGAGCACCGACATAGGTACGTCTGTGTCCTCTGATTTCCGCTTCATCACGCATACCGCCGAGAGCCACGCGCACATAGGTTCTGCCGGTAGCCTTGGCAATAGACATACCGAGAGATGTCTTACCTACTCCTGGAGGACCGACGAGACAGATAATAGGGGCGTGGAGACGGTCAGCCCTGTTCTGAACAGCAAGATATTCAAGTATTCTTTCTTTAACCTTTTCAAGACCATAATGATCATGATCCAGAACCTGTTCGGCAACCTGAAGATCCTTCTTTATCTCGGAGCGCTTGTTCCAGGGAAGTGAGAGAAGAGTTTCAATGTAGTTACGGGATATAGCCGCGTCCTGACTGAATCCCGGCTGCATGGCAAGCTTCTTTAGCTCAGCATTACATTTCTCGGTCACCTCAGCCGGCATATTGGCATCTTTAATCTTTGCTTTAAGAATGGATATATCATCCAGTTCGTCAGGCATATCCTCGTCGGCCCCGGAATTATCCTTGATTCCCAGGGTATCACGGGTATGCTTTAAGGAACGCATTTCCTGCTGGGCAGACTTCAGATGCTCTGACAGAAAATATATCTTCTGGTTAACCTCAATACTGTTTTTAGCTCTCTCTCTGATTTTATTCATCAAATCCTGAAGAACGGAATCAAGATCCATTATCTGTACCAGATAATCAGCCAGTTCATTTTCATTCTTAATGGCATTATATTCCCGCTTCTGATCCGGTTCTGTCAGAACCTGACTGGCAATACTGTCGCAGAAAAGAGTCAGTGTCGGGGCTGATTCAATCACGCTCATCATGTCTTCATTGAGCTTTATGGCTCTGCCTTTTGAATACTTCTTCAACAGTGAAAGCAGCAGTGTGCGAATAGACTTGACATCGCAGTCTTTCTCAACAAAAGGAACCAGCTCTACAAATTCAACACTGGCAAATACCGCAAATATATTCTCGTTAACAAAATCCTTGGTTCTGGTGATGTTACTGACTCTGACACGGTTTTTTACGTTGATAAAGTAAGTATAGGAATTGTCATTAAACATTTCCTTATGACTTATGGTTCCCACATATGCGTAGCTCTGACGCAGATCATCAATGCTGCAGCTGAGCAAATCCTGATCATCGTGGCAAACCAGAACAAGTTCCTCACCCTTTTCATAACACTGTTCAAAAACACGTTCAGTTCTGCTGTTTGCAGTAATGGATACCATTGACAGTGATACCAGTGGAACATCTACTCCCACCAGTGGATAAAAATCATTTTTTATTTTTTCTTTCTGCATAACGTAATCCTATATCACTCATCAATTATAATAATCAATAACCAATATATTTTAAAAAATAAAGAACAAAAATCGTTCTAAATCAAAATAGTTCAATCCGGATATCTGAATAAGAGATATCACAGACACAAATCATAAAATATTCAGAAAAACGGGTATTACTGTGTAAAAACCGCCAGTCCGCCGTTTTTCCTTCTCATAAAATTCTTCTACTGCCGGAAAAATTCCTTTTTATTCCCTTCTCATTACATTCAGTCAGTAATATCCTCATCTTCTGTGGTCAGATATTACCGGAGCATAATGCCACATTCCGGCACACTTTAATACTCTGTCATAAAGACAGACCTACCACCTTAATAAATATATCCAATTTCAGGTAAAATCAAGTAAAAAAACGTTTTTTTAATAAAATTGACTATAAAACAGACGATCTATAATTTTCTCTTTTCCAGTGCTTAAAAAGACTTCAGAAAAATATCTGAAACTGGTTAATAAAAACGCTTAGAGACAAAGTTCTGCAATAAATAACAGCGTCTAAATCAATTCCACCTGCTTATATTAAATTACATTAAACGGGAATTCAGAAAATATTGCAGAAAAAGAGCTGACAGGATAACTATTGAATAATATGAATGAAGACCGGGCTAACCGCATCCGGTATGCTGACAGCCTTCTGCTTTTTTCAACCTAACTTCAAAAAAAACATCTGTCAGCATATATGAAATCAGCTGTTAAGCCTTTTTCTTAAAGAGTTCATCATCATGAACGAGAATCGGAGGCTTTCTACCCTCAACAACCTCAGCATCAATGATAACCTTGGCAACCTCATTCTTTGAAGGAAGGTCATACATGGTATCCAGGAGGAGAGATTCCATAATGGAGCGCAGGCCTCTGGCACCGGTATGTCTTTCCATGGATTTATCCGCAATGGCATCCAGAGCATCATCAGTAAAATCAAGTGTTACCTTGTTTAATTTAAAGAGAGCCTTGAACTGACGGGTAATAGCATTCTTCGGCTGGGTAAGAATACTGATTAAAGCCTCCTTGCCGAGCTCATCGAGGCTGGCAATTACCGGAAGACGGCCGATAAATTCCGGAATAAGACCGAACTTGGTCAAATCCTCAGGTTCAACCTTGGCAATTTTTTCACTGAGGTTTAATTCCTCTTCCTTGCCGTAGACGGTTGCATTAAAACCGATACCGGAATTCTTCTCAACACGCTTTTCGACAATCTTATCAATACCGGCAAAGGCACCGCCGCAGATAAACAGAATCTTGGAGGTGTCCACCTGTACAAAATCCTGCTGCGGATGCTTTCTGCCGCCCTGAGGAGGAACAGAGGCGATAGTTCCTTCAATAAGCTTCAGTAAAGCCTGCTGTACACCTTCACCGCTAACGTCTCTGGTAATTGACGGATTGTCTGACTTACGGGAAATCTTATCTATTTCATCTATAAATACGATACCGCGTTCAGCCTTTTCCACGTTATAGTCGCAGTTCTGCAACAGCTTCTGAATGATGTTTTCCACGTCTTCACCGACATAACCGGCTTCAGTAAGAGTGGTGGCATCAGCCATGGCAAAAGGAACATTCAGCAGTCTGGCCAGTGTCTGAGCCAGCAGAGTCTTACCTGAACCTGTTGGTCCGATAAGCAGAATGTTGGACTTGTTCAGTTCAACACCGTCATAGGAATCATTAACCAGCTGACGCTTGTAATGATTATATACCGCTACGGAAAGTATCTTTTTGGCACGTTCCTGACCGATTACATAGTCATCAAGATGTTCTCTGATTTTATGAGGGGTTGGAAGAGCATCAAGCTCCTTGGAAATATCCCCTTTCCTTTCAGCAGCTTCTGATTTAAGTCTGTCTTTGGTGATAATATCGTTACACAGGTCAATACACTCATTACAGATATAAACGCCCTGATCGACACCTTTAATTAGTTTACGAACCTCAAACTGCGATTTGTTACAGAATGAACAGCGCAACGGTTCGTTATTTTCTTTATTGTTTCCCATCTGATTACTCGCACCCGAAGATTTATGGACGTTTAGTGATTACTTCATCAATTAAACCAAATGCCATAGCCTCTTCAGCAGACATAAAGTTATCTCTATCTGTAGCAGCTACAATTTCCTCATAGCTTCTGCCACTGTGTAAGGCCAGCTTTCTGTTAAGTTCTTCCTTGATACGCAAGGTTTCTCTTGCATGAATTTCAATATCTGAAGCCTGACCTTTGAATCCGCCTAAAGGCTGATGAATCATTATTCTGGAGTTAGGTAATGAATATCTCTTGCCTTTGGCGCCGGCAGTAAGCAGGAATGACCCCATGGAGCAGGCCTGTCCCATGCATACGGTGACTACATCCGGTCTGATAAACTGCATGGTATCATAGATACTCATTCCGGCAGTCACCACACCGCCGGGAGAATTGATATACATATAGATATCTTTGTCAGGATCCTCAGATTCCAAAAAAAGAAGCTGGGCACAAATAAGATTAGCCATATGATCCTCCACTTCACCTGTCAGGAAGATAATACGGTCTTTAAGCAGACGGGAATAAATATCATAGGATCTCTCCCCTTTTGCAGTCTGCTCAATAACATAAGGAACAAGTGTGGACATCCTGGTAGAATCTGCGTATACAGACATAATCCAATTCCTCTTGGTAATTATAATTTTTATTTATATCAATAATGACACTCCGGCAGGCGTATGCCTGACAGGATTCCTGCTTCAATGTCCGCTGACCTACTGAAAGTTTTCAGTCTTATACGGACTCCGCAGGCGTAAATTCGGGGATGCCGTACCCTATTCCGACCTTCATCCGCCAGCTGCAACTGACAAATTTTCAGTCCGGAAGTATTATATAAATCTGATTGATTACCGCATTAAAAAATTAGAAATATATATTAAAAATTTTTATATATAGCAATTAATACCACAGCAATCACAAAACTGATGACTGATTATATCTCAAAAATGTTAAATTTTATAGCGTGCCGGTGTCAAAATACACCATACAACACATAATAGGATTTTTTTAATCTTTTTTGTACAATATTCGTGCGGAACATCAATACTTGTTGAGAGCAGGTTCTGAAGAATCAGAAACAGCAGGCATCCTTAAATCTGAGGGCCTTGGCATCTTTAGGAGAGATTTTAGTCTCAATACCGGGAACCAGAGGCCAGGCAATACCGATATCCGCATCATTCCATAATATAGAGTGTTCTGAGGATGGATCATAGTAACTGGTGCATTTATAGACAAATTCCGCTGTTTCACTCATCACATAAAAACCGTGGGCAAAACCTTCAGGAACCCAGAACTGTCTCTTGTTCTCTGCTGAAAGAACCACCCCCACATATTTCCCGAAGGTTGGTGAACTTTTTCTTATATCAACCGCAACGTCATATACTGTTCCGGAAACCACCCTCACCAGCTTTCCCTGAGGATTATTAAGCTGATAATGAAGTCCTCGCAGTACGCCGATGGTAGACATAGACTGATTATCCTGCACAAAAGTTCGTTGAGCGATCTGCTCCTTAAAATCAGAATCCCTCCAGGTCTCCATAAAATAACCTCTGGAATCGCCATATACGACGGGCTCCAGAATTTTTACATCACTGATGGCTGTGTCTATTATTTTCACTAAAAATCTCCTTTATATTTTATCCATCATTACCTGATAACGGCTGATTATGCTCTTCTTCATCTTAGTTTTAAATCAGTCGCGGGGCGTTACGTTTAATTCCTGCATTCCTGCATTCCTGCATTCCTGCATTCCTGCATTCCTGCTTTCAAATCCGGTCATAGATAAAATATTATATTTTGTCATGTCCCGGCTACTTTAAACTTTTGAGATAAAGACCATAGTCATTTTCATGCATCATATCAGCAAGCTTTATAAGTTCCTCACGGGTAATAAAACCGTTATTGTAGGCAATCTCCTCCGGACTGCATATAATACAGTTCTGACGTTTCTGCAGTGTTTTCACATATTCGGCAGCCTCAAGGAGGGAATCATGAGTACCGGTATCCAGCCAGGCTATGCCGCGACCTAAAATCTCTACCTGGAGAGCATTATTGTTAAGATATATTCTGTTAATATCGGTAATTTCCAGTTCACCTCTGGCTGAAGGCTTTAAACTTTCAGCATACTCAATAACGCGGTTATCATAAAAGTAAAGCCCGGTGACAGCGTAATCCGATTTAGGATTTTTCGGTTTTTCTTCAATGGAGACGGCTCTGCCCTCCTCATCAAACTCCACCACGCCGTATCTGTGCGGATCTCTCACCTTGTATCCGAAAACACATGCTCCGCTCTTTATGGAGGCGCCCCTTTTTACTATATCCTCAAGGCCGTGTCCGTGGTAGATATTATCGCCAAGTATAAGGCACACGTTGTCGGAACCTATAAAATCCCTGCCGATAATGAATGACTGAGCCAGTCCCTCCGGTTTCTCCTGTACAGAATAACTGATACGGATACCGAACTGAGAACCGTCCTTCAACATTCTCCTGTATATAGGGGCATCATCCGGATTTGAGATAATCAGAATATCACGTATACCTGCCAGCATCAGAGTTGATAAAGGATAGTAAATCATCGGTTTATCATACACCGGAAGCAGCTGCTTGTTACACCCCATGGTTATCGGATACAGTCTTGTACCGTAGCCGCCTGCTAAAATTATCCCCTTCATTGCATCACTCCTTACTATGCTGCTTTTCTAAGCACCGGCATACCGGTATGTCATAAACAGAAATTATTTCTCGTAACAGAGAATGTTATGCTCTATTTCATGCTGCCAGTCACCAGGTTCAATATTAAAAACCTGATGTATTCTGGTGAGATTAAGTTTGGAATTCAGTGGTCTTACTGCTCTGGTTTTATATTCAGAAGAACCCACCGGATTAATCTTTACATCTCTAACATGAATACCGCTGTTTTTACAGGCTTTGTAAATACTTCTCGCGAACTCGTACCAGCTGACATCCCTCTTTCCGGCCAAATTGTATATTCCCCATCCGGAAAAATCAGGATTTTTTTCAATAAAACCGGCTATCTGCAGAATCGCCTCCGCCAGGTCTCCGGCGTAGGTCGGCCCGCCGACCTGATCAGCAACCACATTAAGTTCATCTCTGGTTTTAAAGAGATTGACCATGGTTTTTACAAAATTCCTGCCGTGCCGGCCGAATACCCAGGAGGTACGTAGAATTACATACTTTCCTTTACTGTCGATTATCGCTTTTTCCCCGGCAAGCTTGCTCCTGCCGTAGACATTTAATGGATTAACCTTATCACTTTCCGAATGAGCCTCCTCACCTGAACCGTCAAACACATAATCAGTGGAAATATGAATAAGCGGGATATCTCTTTCAGCACAAATCCTGGCAAGGTTACCCACTGCCGTCGCATTAACCTGAAATGCCAGATCCTTTTCCTCCTCGGCTTTCTCCACATTGGTATATGCGATAGCGTTAATTACGCATCCGGGCTTCTCGTCAGCAACAACCTGAAGCAGCCGGTCATAATCAGTAATATCAAGCTGAGTTCTATCTTTGGCAGTATACATAAGTCCCCCGGCCTCAGCCTTTTCAACCAGTGAATAGCCGACCTGTCCGTTGGAGCCTAAAATTAGCAGTTTCATAAAGTAAGATAAGATAAAATTAAATTTAAAAAATTAAAATACGGCACAATCAAATCAAAAATCAGTAATCAATATTTATATTTATTATTTTACAATTTGCTATTTATAAAACATAAAACATAAAACATAAAATATAAATTATTGAACTACAATCTCCGGAAAAATACACAATAGTATTACATAATCCGGATATTATTCTAAATATCAATCTTCAATTTTAAGAATCTTTTTCCACCACGAATCATTTGCAAGATACCACAGAATTGTCTTTTGAATCCCGCTTTCAAATGTCTCCTGCGGCTTATAATTAAGTTCATGCATTATTTTGGAAGCATCAATAGCATAGCGCCGGTCATGCCCCGGTCTGTCCTTTACATAGGTTATAAGACTTTTCGAAGAAATCCCCCTGGAAGCAGGACATAACGGATATTTACGGCGGTATTCCTCATTATTGCTGAAGATGACATCAATTTTTTCACAGAGAAGATTTACGATATCAATATTAGCCCATTCATTGATACCGCCGATGTTATAGCTTTCTCCGATTCTTCCCTGATGCAGAATAAGATCTATTCCCAGGCAGTGATCCATAACAAAAAGCCAGTCTCTTATCTGTCTTCCGTCACCATATACCGGAATATTCCTGCCGTAAAGAATATTAGTGAGAGTCAGCGGAATCAATTTCTCCGGATGATGATAATAACCGTAATTGTTTGAACAGTTTGATGTGGTAACCTTTAGCCCGTAGGTATGATGGTAGGCTCTCACCAGCATATCAGATGAAGCCTTGGATGCGGAATAAGGAGAATTCGGCTGATACTGATTTGTTTCTTTGAATGGCGGATCCAGAGGAGTCAGGGTACCGTAGACCTCGTCGGTGGATACATGATGGAATCTGTGCTCCTCCCGTTGTGATACCGGAGAATCCAGCCAGACACTTTTGCAGGCTTTAAGTAACGAATAGGTTCCCAGAATGTTAGTATTAATGAATTCATCAGGACCGGTTATGGATCTGTCTACATGCGATTCAGCTGCAAAATGCACCACTGTGTCAACATCATTCTCTGTCAGAATCTGCTCTATGAGTGGAGTGTTGCCGATATCGGATTTAATAAATGCAAACCGGGGATTATTCTCTAAATCTTTAAGATTATCAGGATTCCCGGCATACGTCAGAGCGTCAACAACAATAATTCTGGCATTGCTGTATTTATCCAGCCAGTAATGCACAAAGTTAGAACCTATAAATCCGGCAGCGCCGGTTACCAGTATATTATTCAACATGATAATCTCGTATATATATAAATCATATAATTCAAGTGAGAAACTTAAGTAGAAATAATGTTATATCAACTATTACAATGTATAAAGTCTGCATTCATAAAACATAAAAACGGGCAAAAGCTTCCTATTTCATTTCAGTTTCTTTACAACGACAGAACATACTTTCTGATAGAAGCATATACCATAGGCATAAACTGATTTTATTGTTTTGTTTTCTATAAAACGGCCGGCATATTTT
>OMYE01000104.1 GCA_900315145.1 uncultured Pseudomonadota bacterium
TAGCTGTACGGATGACAGATCTTGATAGGTGATGAATGCTTCTTAATGTGAATTTCACAGTGATCGTTTGCCGAGAGGGTTATCTGACCGTCACAGCTTATTGCTATATCCTCTGGATTAAGCTTATTGCTGAAGCATATTTTAATTTCACTGTCACCGTTTAATATGATAGGTCTTAAATTCATGGAGTGAGGGAACATCGGCACCAGGGAAATAACGTTAAGAGACGGTTCTATTACCGGACCGCCGGCTGAAAGATTGTAGGCTGTTGATCCAGTAGGGGTTGATACGATAAGTCCGTCCGCCTTCTGGGAATACATGAATTTATTGTTGTTTACAAAAATGGAAAAGTCGATCATGTGAGCTGTTTTGACACCGTGGATTACCACTTCGTTAAGTGCGAGGGAGTGCTGCTGACAGTCAGGACCGAATACTGAAGCTGAAAGAAGGAATCTTTCCTCAAGAATGTATCCACCTTTAAGGACGTTTAATAATGACTTATTAATGTCCTGCGGGGCTAGATCGGTTAAAAATCCCAGATGACCTCTGTTAATTCCCAGTACCGGGATTCTGGTTGGAACAATTTCACGGGCTGCGCCTATCATCGAGCCGTCACCGCCGACTACTATCATCAGGTCGGCTTTACCGGTCATTTCATCAAATGTCAGCGTCGGTAAATCCATATGCAACTTGTCATTGGTGCTCTTCTCGATTAAAACATTTATGCCGAGATCTGAAATGAAGTTAACCAGGTCAACAATTGTAAAGGCTACCTTTTCCCTGTTAACTCTGCTGTAAATAATGACCGATTTAATCTCTGAGGACATTTTGCTGTTCCATATCTGTTTAATTTATGCAGAAATCATGATTGTCTGAAGTATATTTTCTTTCAGGAGCAATCTTCAATCTTTCTTTAAAAATCCTCCGCCAGCCGTAGGATTTTTAAATCATAAGGTGATCTGACAGTAGATAAATTTACTGCAGTTTTTCCGGTAACGGCTGACTGCCTTATATTAAATTGTGTAAACTCATTATAAGTCAGAATTACATAATTGCCTGAGTTCTGCAATTACAGAAAAGATGCGTTACAAAAGCATTAACTGTTTCTGCGTGTAACTGCAGTATCTGTCTTCCGGAGAAACTGGATCCATTAACTAACTCAACACTGTTATATTATAGATACGGTGACTAAATTACAAATATAAAATTAGTCAGCAGATACAAAAGTCATAAAAATGTTCACTTTTATCGCACAGGGGGATTGAATACCGCAATAGTATAATGCCGGCTTTCCTCAATGCCAGTAAATATTTCGGTAAATTATTTCAGATTTATGTGGTAAAGCATAAAAATTACTTCTGGTTCAAATCCAGGTTGTTTTCCGGATGTATACCTGCTGTTTTTTCAGGTGTGCATATTTTTTCTTTGTGATACTCATAAACATAATACAGCTAAATAGGAATATTTATAAATAAAAAATGCGAAACAAATCATGATTTTTGTTAATTTTTTGTTCTGTATGTGCAAAAAAAAGACAAAAATATTAAATTTTATTTAAATATTTTATATAAAATTGAAAAAAAAGTTAAAAATTGATAAGATTTACAGTCAATGGAACAAACAGAAGATAACTGATTACAATAAATAAAGATTAATCCGGAATTCATACTGTAACGTCTTATGCGGTATCTTTTCTCTGAGATAACGTAAAACTTTTTCGAGCCATTTTTTCTCAGTAGAGCATGAGAATGTTTCCGCTACGGAGTGTTTTCACTGCAATATGTACTGACTGAGAAAAAAAAGATTTGGAATATGCATTATGTGCTGAGAAGCTGTCTCGACCATAGTGGTGCAGTTTATGCCTGTCTCCAGATACCATACATGAATTAAAAAGATTATGTTAATGAGTTAATCCGTTAATCTACATTCCATAATAGAAGCAGCTTTGATATATTCAGGAGTCTGTTTGGGAAACTGATATTATGGGAACTCAATCGAGGTGACGGAGAGTTTTGTTTTTTTAGTCGTATCTACTGACTGTCCCGGATGATTGTTGAGTTTTATCACATAAAAACAGTGAGTTTTATCACATAAAAACAGTGATCCGGAATAGGTATTGTAGTTCATATGTCGGATAAGTAGCAAAACAGTGTTAACAATCTTTTATGTTTAAGTGTGTGTGTGTATCATAAGGTTAGTATAGATATCATAACGTTATAGCGCGATGGTAATTTTTTAATAAGAATTACCTGTTCCATACATGTGAACAATATGGCATATAATGCCTTGCGTGGCGGAATGGAATTTTGGAATGTAATCCGAATAAAAACTGACGTGCGGGATAACGTCAGGTACTGCGACCGGTGATTATATAATCATATGAATAAAATAAGGTTATGATTGAACCGGCATATCATGTAATATCATTTAACACCTGTTCTTAATGCGGAATGTTAGATGTTGTATATTCCATTAGCAGACCGGACGGTTATGTTTGTTGCTTCCGGTAGCAGGATACAGGTGATTAACCAGTCACTAAAGTCTTTCGCTGCTGTTTGAGTTTTTGTTGATTATATTTTTGGTATAAGTTTTTAGACGATTCAGGTTCTTAAAAATGAAATTAAAATCATTAGCTACATTAGTCTTGTTGTCTTCATTTGCATTAACAGGATGTTTTTCCAAAACGTATGAAGATGGTGTTAAGGCCCTCAAGGAAGGACGTCCGGAAGAAGCTAAGTCCATCTGGATTGATTTGGCTAAAGAAGGTAATGATGATGCAATGTATGCATTGTACAAACTTGGAGATTCCAATCCGGAAGTAATGTCTCTTGATGAATCTCTCGGATATTTGAATATGGCAGCTGATGCTGAACGAACTGATGCTGAGTATGAATGGGGTTTATTCCTGATTAATCAGGGTAAGTTCAATGATGGTTACAAGTATTTTGATAAAGCTGCGGTGTGGAAGGAAGAAAGAGCACTTAGATACCTTGATAAATATCATGAAGTCAGAGAGTATCAGATTGGTGCTGAACGGGAAGATCCTAAGAGCATGTACGAGTATGCAAAGTGGTTGCTGAATCAGAAGGATCCGGCACAGCAGCAGGAAGGTTATAATCTTGCCCGCAAGGTGGCTTTCACTGATTATGCTCCAGGACAGGCTCTTTACGGTACGCTTCTTTTTGAAAAAGGTGATTATCAAAACGCTCTTTCATGGTTTGAAAAGGGTATGCTTCAGGGTAATCCTGAATGTGAATACTATATCGGTATGATGCGTATGCAGGGTAACGGGATATTGAGAAACCCTGCTCAGGGTGTAGAAAATCTCAGAAAGGCTGCGGATGCAGACAATCATCTGGCGCAGTTTGAAATCGGTAAGATTTATCTTTACGGTGAACCTTCAGCTGGCATTGAAAAGAATTTTGATTTAGCATTTAAGTATATCAGTAAGGCAGCCGGTGCCAATATGCTGGAAGCCCAGTTTATTCAGGCTACCATGTATGACGAAGGCCTTGGTGTTCCTCAGGATAACTTGAAGGCAATTACTCTATACAAGCTGGCTGCTGAACATGATCATATCAAGGCTCAGTCCAAGCTCGGTGAACTTTACGTAAAGAAGGGCGATACCGAAAATATGCGTGAAGAGGGTATTCAGTGGTTAAAGAAAGCCATTGAAGAACATGACAGTGCCGATGCCAAGAACTCTCTGGCATATGCCTATGAAAAGGGCCTTGGTGTACAGCAGGACTACAAGAAGGCCTACCAGTGGTATAAGGAGGCAGCTGATGTAGACGTTGCTGCAGCACAGTTTAATATCGGTGTGATGGTGGCAAACGGCCGCGGTGAACCAAAGGATATGCAGAAGGCCTTCTACTGGATTGAACAGGCCGCATACAACGATTACCCAATGGCAGTAGTAGCTGTTTCACTGATGTACGCTCAGGGTATAGGCGTTACCAAGGATAATAACAAGGCAACATTCTGGAAGAATAAGACAGAAAGTCTGGGTATTTCCAACGTAAATGAATTAACTGCCAAGGTTAAGACTCTACTGGGTATCTGATATCTTTATTAAACTCAGCCGGAAAGATGATAATAATCCGGGGTGAGCGTATGTAAATTGTTAAAAGGCAGAGGTAAACTTCTGCCTTTTGTTTTACTTTTTATGTGGTGACTGGATTATTTGGGGATTGGTTTTTGTTCTGCTTTTCTGATTATGTTTGAATTACTCATTGTTTTTGTTGATGAGGCATGAGTCCGGAATGATCAATAATCGCAACAGCATTGAACTCCTTCCGGAGATTTCAGTACATGACGTATTAATTGATACCGGTTATTTTCAGATTTTTATAGATTTCAGTTTCTCTATAAGCCCGAGATCGGCAGGAAGCCAGTTTACCGTATCCAGATTCTGCTGAGACAGCCATTTTGCATCACTGTGTTCGAGTAGTGACATATGCATGTTTGGCATACTGCAGAGAAAAGTACGCATGCTTAAATGAAAAGTAGGGTAGTCGTATTCTACCGTATCCAGATAATCATTAACGGTTATTTCGGTGTTAAGCTCCTCTTTGATTTCTCTTATCAGAGCCTGTTCAGGGGCTTCTCCATTTTCAATTTTTCCCCCGGGAAACTCCCACCATCCTTTAAATTCACCATATCCTCTCTGGGTTGCAAGTATATGTCCTTCATGAACAATAACGGCGGCAACCACATTAACTGTTTTAACCTGCATGTCCGACTCCTGATAATTAATGGTGCTCATTATGATTTAGTAGTCCGTGTTTTTTTATACCATGGTCCGGTACATTATGCTGATTTACTAATCCTTTCATATGTCCGGGGGGCAAACTTTTTTGATACTGCTGTAAATTATTGCACAAGGTATATTCTTGTCAATTAAAAAGGTGTCATGAATGAAACTGAGAGAGAATCCGGTGATAGGTTGATTGTTATGGTACTGCAATCTTAAAATGTACGAATGACCAGATGACCTGACAGCGTATAAGGTTGTTTTTTATGGAGTAAGCCGGTTAAATATCTTGAATATTTATCTGAAAAATAACAGATAAAAATGAATTCTAAATTAGTCCCGGTCAAACAGGTACTACCTGTTGAGAGTTTTAGTCTATGCTCTTTTTAGAAGTCAAGATAAAAACAAACCGGCTTGCACGTAAAAGATGACTAGTTTTGAGAGCTTTCCTCAATACAGAGTTTAGCTATGCCTGTGGCCGCAAAAATCATTGTCACGAAGGTAAATGCCTGCAGTAAGCCGTAGTAAAAACTTATGCTGTGGGAAACAAAAGAGAGACATGCATCGGCAATAAGCAATAGAGTAGATACGTTAATAAGGAATTTTACTGCTTTTACTGTGAAATTTCCGGCATTGTTTTTCAGAGTGTTTATAATCGCAAAATTGATTATACATGCGATAGTGCTGGCAATAATTACGTTAAAGTAAAGGCTGATATTGTTAAAAGTAGTATAAAGCTTAATATCCGTGAGCATTATTTTATAAAAAATAATCATTACAGCCTGGGATACTAGCACAGGAAGCAGTGTTTTTTTACTGTTTATTTCATTGGTTATTTGATTTTCTGTATCAGTAGCAGTCGACATATATACTCCATGTTATGTTAACAGTTTGTGGTATGACGGATTCTACTAAAAACAAATCTTTATGTAAAACTGTTTGTTATAAATAAATACAGTCGGACTATTATTTAATCTTGATGATTGGGTATGTCAGGATTAACATGTGTAGCATAGGTATTGGATATTTTTATTATAATGATTACGGGGAACTTATGTCAGGGCTCTCCGTAAATTCCGGGACATGTTTTAAGCTGATTGAATATTCTTTTAAACAGACAGATCCTCTTCATAGCATGATCTGAAATTAATGTTTCCGGTTCCGGTAATTACAGTATCCTCATAATTATCCCCGTCAATTGTGACAGGAACTACTTTATGTTCAATATAACCGGTAAAATCATCGATGATAGTTCTGTTGCTTTTATCAAAGAAATCTGCTTCATAGTCCGGATTGTATTTTTCCAGTTCTTCTTTGTAAACTATGACCAACTCGCATGAATCCTGACAGATACCACCGAGAACCTTCTGGGTATCTGTATCGATTACCACCTGCGGATCATCAGGAAACTCTATCAAAAGAAAGTCCGTAAAACCTAAAGCAGAAAGTTCTTTTCCGAATTTACATTTTTCCCAGTCCTCATCAGATTTAATAAAGTAGCCTGGATCTCCGATGACGATGCTTCCTTTAAAAAATTTTTTCTCCATCTTTTTATTCCTCCAAACAGATTGTCAAGAGCAAATCATATCACCGGAGCCGGTTTATTTCATGAGGCGGTATCTGAAATGAGATTCTGCTGACATTATTTACCTTTACGTTCAAAGAATCGCATTTATATGAAATTCCGTTCAGGGGGCAATTTTTCGATCGTTCTGCAACCGGTCTTTAAGTGGATAGAGCGAATGGGATAGCGTTTTTTTGAGACTGATGATACGTGATACAAAATGAGAGATTCAATTTCTGAATTTACATGAATTTTTGTATAAGAGATGGGGATGCGGACAAAAAACCGGACACTTATCTCACTTTAACTCCGTTTAAGTCTGTATTGAACAGGACTCAATCCACCCGATGTATTTCTGATTCTAACTTTATTATACCATTGAATATACCTATCCAAGTATGTCTTTAACTCATCAGGTGAAGGATCTTCTGGGGAATGGTTATAAAAGCACTCTGTTTTCATTCTTCCAGAGAATCCTTCACAAGCAGAATAATCAGATTAGCGGTTCAGAAGCATATTTTTTAATG
>OMYE01000106.1 GCA_900315145.1 uncultured Pseudomonadota bacterium
TAAAGAAGCCTGAATAACACTGACTTACTTTTTACAAAAAGACAAGGAAACAGCTACAGTCTGAATAATAATGAATACCGTTCCGCCTTCTTCAACTTATGCGGACGGTAATTCCTGAAAAACTCTACATCTTCAAAGTAAAGGTTACCGGACCGTCATTTTCCAGACTGATTTTCATATCAGCGGCAAATTCACCGCTCTCAACATCCGGTTTCACAGATCTTGCATAGGTAATAAAATCATCGTACATTATTTTTGCTTCAGCCGGAGGCATGGCCGGATCAAAACTCGGACGGTTACCGCTGCAGGTATTGGCTGCAAGCGTAAACTGGGATACCAGCATAACATTCCCGCCGGCTTCATTGACATTAAGATTCATTTTACCGGCATCATCACTGAAGATACGGTACTTTAAAATTTTATCAAACATTTTTTTTGCTTTATCCGGAGTATCACCGCGTTCAAAGGCAATAAAAGCAAGAATCCCCTTCTGCATATCGGCAATGCATTCACCTTCAACAACAATTCTGGCGTAATTAACTCTCTGTAATAAAGCAAGCATAAACGTATCCTGTGTAGCTGTGATAGAAAAATAATAAACAGTAAATGCCCGATATTATACATCAGCACTGAGAAACTGAAATAGCTGTTTAGTGCAGGGATTTACCGTCTGTTTTTTTCGGTTGGCTGAATAAGGATAAGAAGAATACAGCGGCCTTCTGATAAAACATATTTCTCTATGGCAGTATTATTGTCAGGATCTATGGAATGCTCATATATTAGTTTTCACAAATAGTTATTTCAAAACAATATGATTATTAATGCAAAATAATCTAATATCATCTTCAAACATTCTGTAGTCAATTTTAGCTTTGCTTTTGATAGTTTTTATAGATTTGAGTATATTGTCAATTATCAGGATTTTCTTTTTATTAATATCAGCCTCAACATATTCTTTGTAATCAATCTGCAGGCATACCGAAGCAAAGCCACATTTCAATGAAACATGTTTTAATTCTTTCCACAAACCTTTTTTAATCTCCCCTTCAGGAGCAATGATTGGAACAATGCCAATGGTTTTTATAAATTTACTGTATTCCCTGGCTTTCACATATTGTGCTAATTCCCGGCACATCCAGTATATTTCATCGTCTATGCCATAAACACCTGTGTAATAAGCCGGCGAATTAATGTTTAAATCCATTGGTTTTCTTCCTTAACTCCATCGAATTTTATAAACTCGTATGAGCTTTTTTACAGAACAAAAAAATACCACACCTTTATGGGGCGTGGTACTTCATTTACCAAAATATGGTTCAACCAATCTTGCTATATATTAGAGAGCAGCCTTAGCCTTTTCTACGAGTACAGCAAAAGTTGGCTTATCATTAACAGCGATGTTGGCGAGGATCTTACGATCTAATTCGATAGATGCCTTCTTTAAGCCACATACGAACTTGCTATATGAAAGACCATTAACGCGAGCAGCAGCATTGATACGTACAATCCATAACTGACGGAACTGACGCTTCTTCTGACGACGGTCACGATAAGCGTACTGACCAGCCTTGGTTACAGCCTGAACTGCTACACGATAAACACGTGAACGAGCACCATAGTAACCTTTGGCAGCGTTTAAAATCTTCTTATGACGTGCATGAGCGGTAACACCGCGCTTTACTCTAGCCATTTTCCAACTACTCCTCTATTATGCGTAAGGTAATAAATTAACGATGTTACGAAGATCAGACTTATGAATCATGGTCATCGCACGTAAATGACGCTTACGCTTGGTAGACTTCTTAGTCAGAATATGACGAAGATTACAGTGCTTGCGCTTGAAACCGTTAGCGGTCTTCTTAAAACGCTTATGAGCACCCTTATCAGTTTTCATTTTTGGCATAATAAAAAAACTCCACATTGGAATATAAAAACACGTAATATGGGAGACAGCACCGTTAGGCGCTGTACTTGGTTAACTTCCCCGTATCACTACCTTTTTTTCGGTGACAACACCATGACAGCCTGGCGACCTTCCATCTTTGATGCAGATTCAACCACGGCAAGGTCTCTGTCGACACAAAGCTCTTTTTCAATACGCTTCATTACGTCAAGACCGATGTCCTGATGAGCAATTTCTCGGCCACGGTAACGCATGGTTACCTTAGCCTTATCACCGTCTTCGAGGAAACGAATCAGGTTGCGAAGTTTTACCTGGTAGTCGCCCTCGTCAGTTGCAGGACGGAATTTGATTTCCTTTACCTGCACCTGCTTTTGCTTTTTCTTCTGCTCTTTCTGAGCTTTACTCTTTTCGTAGAGGAATTTACCGTAATCCATTATACGACATACCGGCGGCTCGGCATTCGGACTGATTTCAACCAGATCCACACCTGCTTCAGTTGCTTTATCCAAAGCTTCTGAAGAACTCATAATGCCTAATGCTTCACCGTTAAGACCGATTAATCGTACTTCACGATATCTAATTTCACCATTTATTCTGGTTTTATTTCCGGCTTGTTTGCCTGTTTTTTTAACGTTATTAATGGTTTTTATCCTCCACGCTATTGATTCCGCGACTAATGATATCTTTTTTGATCAAAGAAATCAAGTCAGAAATTGCATAACATCCTAAATCTTCGCCCTTTCTGGTTCTAACTGAAACGGTACCGTTTTCAACTTCCTTCGGACCGCATACCAGCATATAAGGAACCTTCATTAAGGTATGTTCTCTTACCTTGAAACCTACCTTTTCGTTTCTAAGGTCTGATCTAACCCTGATACCTGCTTCATCAAGCATATCGGTTACCTTGGATACGTAGTCAGCCTGTGCATCGGTAATACCCATTACTACAGCCTGAACCGGAGCCAGCCAGGTTGGGAAGCAGCCGGCATATTCCTCTGTAAGGATACCGATGAAACGTTCCATTGAACCGAGAATAGCTCTGTGAATCATAATTGGATGATGCTTGTCATTATCTTCACCGATATAGGTTGCATCAAGTCTCTGAGGCAGGAAGAAGTCTAACTGTACAGTACCGCACTGCCAGTCACGGCCTAAACAGTCATGAAGAGTAAATTCAATCTTAGGACCGTAGAAAGCACCTTCTCCAGGCTGGTATTCAAATGCAATACCGTTTTCTTCAAGAGCCTTGGCCAGATCGTGTTCCGCCTTATCCCAGAGAGCATCGTCACCGATTCTCTTTTCAGGTCTGGTTGAAAGCTTAACATCAATGTTGGTGAAGCCGAATGATTCGTAAACTTCATATACAAACTTGATACACTTACTTACTTCAGACATTACCTGTTCTTCAGTACAGAAAAGGTGTGCGTCGTCCTGAGTAAAGCCTCTTACACGCATCATACCGTGAAGTGAACCAGATGGTTCGTTACGGTGACACTGACCGAATTCAGCCATTCTGATCGGCAAATCGCGATATGAGTGTAGACGCTGATTGAAGATCTGAATATGAGCAGGACAGTTCATCGGCTTAATAGCATAATCACGGTTTTCTGAACTGGTGGTGAACATTGCTTCTGAGTACTTCGCCCAGTGACCTGAACGTTCCCACAGCACTCTGTCCATCATAAACGGAGTCTTAACTTCGATGTACTTGTACTTATGAAGCTTTTCGCGCATGAAGTTTTCCAGTACACGATAGATAGTCCAGCCGTCGTTGTGCCAGAAAATCATGCCCGGAGCTTCCTGCTGCATATGATAAAGGTCTAACTGAGGACCAATCTTACGATGGTCACGCTTTGCAGCTTCTTCAAGTCTCTTAAGATATGCTTCAAGTTCCTTCTTGTCTGCCCACGCAGTACCGTAAATTCTCTGAAGCATCTTATTCTTGGCATCACCGCGCCAGTATGCACCGGCAGACTTGGTAATCTTAAAGAACTTGCAGAAACGCATATTTGGCACATGAGGACCGCGGCACATATCAATGTATTCAAGGTGATGATAAAGTGCAGGATGATCATCATGAGAAATGTTTTCTTCCAGAATCAACTGTTTATAAGGTTCGTTTCTTTCTGCAAATACTTCGTGAGCTCTGTCCCATGTAACCTTTTCTTTTACTACGTCATACTCTGTTTTGGCAAGTTCATGCATTCTTTCATCAAGTTTAGCCAAATCTTCTTCGGTTAAAGTATGATCTAAATCAACATCATAGTAAAAGCCGTTATCAATTACAGGACCGATAGCCATTTTGGTTTCAGGCCACAACTGCTTGATGGCATGACCAAGAAGATGGGCACAGGAGTGTCTGATAATCTCAATACCTTCCTGATCCTTAGGTGTGATAATGCTTAAAGCAGCATCTTCAGTAATCAGTTCACAGGCATCAACCAGTTCACCGTTCACTTTACCGGCAACACAAACCTTGGCTAAACCAGGGCCAATACTCTGTGCAACTTCATAAACTGAAACAGCGTTTTCAAAATTTTTTATACTTCCGTCTGGAAGAGTGATTGCAGGCATTATTAAAACCTCTTTTGTACTGATACAAACCAAGTATCATGTACTGTTAATTCAACATACAAAATTTTATAAAAAAGAAAGAACTCTGCAACAACGTTATTCTGAAGGCAGGAAAAAAAGAAACCTTACACCAGAAAAAAACAGAGTCTCCAGTTTTTTAAAACCCTGACCGGTTATTCTCCGTATTATTCATACGGCAAAACTATGAAAAAAAGACTTTTTTAAATTATCAATTTAAAAAAATATTATTTTTTTTGTCAATAATAATCCGGACCTGACAATATTAATACATAACATGATTTTTGCAAGTATTTTACGCATATTTAGTGCACACAGACGCCGCTTAACTTGACTTTTTTACGAAAGAACTTAAAATTTCACATCTTTTCTAAAGATTGAATTATCAATAACCGGACAATCTTGTTATCATATTAACTAGATACTTATTTTACTAATTTTCAGACTGTGACGCACAATGTGAATTCTGAAGCAGCCGGTGAATAACGGCTGTACCGGAAAGGCAGAATGAAACAAAACATACTGTCTGAGGGTTGCCGGCAGTATCCGGCGGTTATCACTTGAAAGACGTCCTCCCTAACGGATAAAACAAAATGATCAGTCCTAAAATAGAATACGTCAGCAGCTACACCGGCAGCTTAAGAAATGAAATAAAAGAGCTGTCCAGGATAGCTATACCTATTTTTATCGGTCAGCTCAGCAGTTCACTGCTCGGGGTTATCGATACTGTAATGTCCTCATCTCTCGGTGTGACGGATCTGTCGGCCATATCATTAGGCTGTACTTTCTGGATTCCCCTTTCTCTCATTTGTATCGGAATTCCACTAGGGCTCTCACCGATAATCGCCCATCTTCTCGGTAAAAACAACACGGCTGATATACCGAAGTACGTTTATAACGCCATGTTTCCGATTCTTATCATCGTATTCATCTCAATCCTGCTCCTGATTTTTGCTCCATCAGTTCTGCTCGGACTTCAAACAAAGCTGAGTGCGGAGGTAACACACAAGGCAACAAACTATCTCTATTTTATAGCCGCTGCCCTGCCGGCCATGTCCATGTACCATCTTTTAAGAAACACATCCGAAGGATTAATGGTAGCCTGGCCGACCATGTTTATAGGCCTGATGTCACTTGTACTCAATGTTCCCCTCAACTATGTGTTTATGTACGGTAAATTCGGCTTACCGGCAATGGGGGCTGTCGGCTGCGGTGTTGCCACAGCCATAGTTTCATGGATATCACTGCTGGTTATATTTCTTTACTGTAAATACAACAGGGAATTAAAGGAATACAAGCTTCTGCAACGACGGGAACAGTTAGATTTCAAAGTAATCAGCTATATATTCAGAATCGGCTTTCCGGTATCAATCGCCCTGCTTATTGAAAACTTCACATATCATATTTTCGGTTATGCCACAGGCTTTTTCGGTAACACCATAGTGGCCGCACATCAGATTGCCAACGTGGTAACCATACTGGTTGCCATGCTTCCTGTTGCCGTTTCGACTGCTGAGGCCGTCCGCATAAGCAATTACCTGGCAATCGGCAGCAGAACCAAAGCAACAATCTCCATTAAAGGAGCGCTAATTATTGCCCACTGCTCCATTATTCCGGTCGGACTTCTGGTGTTCTTTAACAGGTATGAAATAATCGGCGTATTCACTGATAATAAGGAACTCATCTCTCTGGCCTCCCCTCTTTTTACGGCCATACTGATTTTCCAGATGCAGGATGCACTGTTCGGCACAGCGCTCGGGATTGTAAGAGGATTCAAAGACACAAAGTCAATGATGATAATTAATTTCGTAATTCTCTGGTGTTTCGGTGCTCCTGCCGGGTATTTTGCAGGATTCACCGACTTTTTCGGTAAACCATACGGACTCTATGGTTTATGGGGAGTGCTGGTCGTGTGCTACTGCTGCATAACCCTGGCGTTCTGTATCAGAAGTCTGTACCTCTTTTCAAAATACAACCAGAC
>OMYE01000085.1 GCA_900315145.1 uncultured Pseudomonadota bacterium
TTGCGGTTACAGAATACTGGTTAGTTCTTGCAAAACAAACGGACGGGAGTGCAGAATCGCTTATTCCAAAAGAAATTGTGTAGAACGCGTGTTTACTTCTTTGAAATCTTCTCTTGGAATGGATGTTATCGGAGTTTACTCTGATGATTCGATTCATGGAAAATCTTTGATCTGGTTTGTCGCTTCTATTATGTATGCACTCATTTCAATTCACGTATCTAAACAAAGAGAGAAAGATCGAAAAAATTTTACGGTGCCTGCTGTAATACGTTCTCTGCAAGAAATTTCTGCAGATCGAAATTTAAACACTTCAAAATATACGAGGCGATACAAGTTAGATAAAAGGCAAAAAAATATTTTGGCTGAATTTAAAATTAACGAAAATGACATTGACGAAATAATCGACAATGTCTAATATCAAGTTAGTTAAGGGGTAAAAAACTCCTAAAAGTTAAGGAAAAACTGTAATAATTGTCTTATGATGGATTTTTATTTTCAATATATTAGAACAATATTTTCTTCTTGTTGAACTGAAAATTTTAACCATAACAATCTTGGACACTTTCTTGAGTATATCTGACTGATTCTGTTACTACTAGAGTAGTTTGTGGATTAAGTTATTTATGTAAAAGAAAGTTGATCTTTCGTTGTTTCGGAATTGGTGCGGATAGATTCGCTATATAAGTGTTAACAAAATTTTATATTATGAGTAAAGTTATCATCATCGGTGGTGGGTGGTTCGGATTATACCTTGCCCACTATTTAGGCTCTAAACATCAGCGGGTTGATCTTTTTGAAAAATCCTCTGAACTGATGATAAGGGCTTCATATAACAATCAGGCTCGAATTCACAACGGATATCATTATCCACGATCAGTCTTAACGGCACTTAGGTCGCGGCAGTCATTTCCTCGTTTTATCAAAGATTTTCCTAAATGTGTATGTGATGATTTTGATAAATATTACATGATTGGAAAACATCTCAGCAAAGTTACAGCCTATCAGTTCGAAAAATTCTGTAAACGTATCGGAGCATATCTTGAACCGGCACCAAGCCGAATTGTAAATCTAACCCATAAAAATTACATTGAAGCTTGTTTTAAAGCCAAAGAATTTGCCTTTGACTCAGTAAAGCTCAAAGAGGAAATTTTAAGTAGAATTGATGAAAAATATGTAACTATTCATTTAAATTCACAAGTATTAAGCGTAAGTAAATCCACTGATAAAAATGTAATAACAGCATCAGTACACAATCTAATGACGGATGAAATAGAAGAATATCAGGCTGACCACATATTCAACTGTACCTACGCTTCTCTTAATCAGGTAATTCACAACAGTTCACTTGATCTTATCCCTCTAAAACATGAAATGACAGAGATGGCTCTTGTTGATGTTCCTGATGAAATCAAACATCTTGGAATTACTGTTATGTGCGGACCTTTTTTTTCTGTTATGCCATTTCCTTCTGTTGAAAGCAATGGTCATTATCTTCATTCGTTTTCTCATGTAAGATACACACCTCATTATGAGTGGCACTCAAATAACAACCAATATATTGATGCCGATAACAGATTCGAGAAGGATCAGAAGCATTCTGCCTGGGAAGTTATGAGAAAAGATGCATCCAGATATATTCCGATCCTTAATGATTGTATCTACAGAAAATCATTATGGGAGGTTAAAACGGTTCTGCCACTCTCGGAAGTCAACGATTCTCGTCCTATATTGTGTAAATTTAATTATGGCTTAAAGGGATTCCACTGCGTCATGGGAGGAAAAATTGATAACGCATATGACGCGGTTACTGCAGTGCGTAAGGAGTTAAATCTCTAAAATGATTACAGCTAATAATAAAGATGAAAGTTTCATTTCAGTAATAACTGTTATAAACAGATTCACAGCAGACCCTTTATCAAGATTATCCGAAATCCAGAGTTCCCTTGATCTGAATTTTTCTGATTATGAGATAATTCTTGTAGTTCAAAAATCTATGCAGAATGTTTTATCAAACAAACTCCTGCAAATCTTAAAAGATGTACCGTGCATACGTTATCTGCAGTTATCTTCGGATGTAAACTCCGATGTAATCTGGTCTGCAGGAACAGAAAATGCCATCGGGGATTTTATAATCTGCTTTGATTTATTCAATGATCCGGTTTCACTGATAAAAGATTCTGTAGCATTGTGCCGGCAGGGGAATGATGTTGTTGTAGGGACAAGCAAGCAGAAACACTCTTTGATGTATAACATTATCAGACCGTTAACCGGTTGGCTCTTAAAGCTTATTGACTATCATCTTCCAAAGAATTCAACTTCCTTTAGATGTCTATCACGCCGGGCTCTAAATTCAATTTTAGATACGGGCAGATTCTATCAGCAGTTCTTTATGCAGATTCAGAAATCAGGCTATAATCACACAGTTCTTGAATACACATCTTTGAATAAAACAAACACAAGAACAGTTACAGAGGCTATAAAGAAAACTTTAAGGCTGGTGGTTTTTAACTCAACAGCACCGCTTAGAATTATGTCATTTTTAGGTTTGGCCGGTTCTTCTTTAGCCTGTATTTTCTCTTTTTATTCTATTGTGCTTAATCTTTTCAGGAATGATGTTGTCGAGGGTTGGACCTCTACTGTTTTCTTCATGTCTATGTTCGCTTCAATGCAGTTTGTAATTCTTTCCTTTATAGCAGAGTACTTGAACCGTATTTTAGTAGAACAAGCCAATGCAAATGGTTACTCAATTGTTTTTGAAAAGAACTCCCAGGTAATGATCAACCTGGATAGAATAAATGTTCTAGAGCAAAGCACATCTCAGACAGACAATCTCGTTCAAACAGGTAGGGATAGATAAGGAATTAAATATGACATCGGCACTAATCGGTTCAACAGGATTTGTTGGTACAACTCTTTTATCACAGAGAGCTTTCGAGCACTGTTTTCATTCCACAAACATAGCCAATATTGATAATAAAGAATTTGAACTTGTTATCTGTGCTGCCGCTCCAGCAAAAAAATGGTATGCAAACCTTCATCCTGATGAAGATCGTGCCTGCATCGATTCTCTTATCGGTCATTTAAAAACAATTTCTGCTAAAAAATTCGTTCTCATCAGTACTGTCGATGTTTTTAAGTCTCCTGTTAATGTTGATGAAAACACACCCATCATCATGGATGAACTTCAGCCATACGGATACAACCGCAGGCGTTTGGAACTATTTGTTCAGGATAACTTTCAATCCCACCTTATTGTAAGACTTCCGGGACTGGTTGGAACAGGACTTAAGAAGAACATTATCTATGATTTCAAGAATCATAATGAAATTGAAAAGATCGAGTCCGATAATGTATTCCAGTTCTATCCGATGAAGAATCTTATAAAAGATCTAACTATAGCAGATAAACACGGCTTAAAGCTGGTTCATCTTACAGCCGAACCGGTTAGCGTAAAGGAGGTCGCAAAATTTGCTTTCAATTTTGACTTTGACAACCACATTGACAAGCCGCTTGTATCTTACAATTTTAAAACCATCCACGGGACTCTTTTTGGCAGTACCTTCGACTATCAGTATGACAGAATAGAATCCCTTGAGGCAATAAAAGAATATGCCGGGGAATAAAATGAAACTGTCTATATCTAATATTGCATGGGATGCATCCTTCGAAAAACAGGTAATTGCGCTGCTTCTTGAAAACAATATCGTTCATTTGGATTTTGCTCCGGGTAAATTCTTTTCTGATATTAAAAACGTAACTGATGAAGAAATACTAAAAGTAAAGAACGAATGGAATCACAAGGGATTCTCCCTTGTAGGAATGCAGTCTCTACTGTTTGGGACTTCAGGTTTGAATCTTTTTGATGTCAGCACTCAGACAAGAATGCTTGAACATTTGAAAAAAGTTTGTCATATAGGTTCATTAACCGGTGCAACCAGGCTTGTATTCGGCTCTCCGAGAAACAGGGACAGAAGCAGACTTGATGACAGACAAACGGAAGATATAGCACTTAATTTCTTTTTCAGGCTGGGAGAAATTGCTAAAGACGAAAATGTAACTGTTTGTCTTGAGGCAAATCCTACGTTATACGGTACCAACTTTCTGACAACAACAGAGGAAGCAGCAAAGTTCGTCAGGAAGCTGAATCATTCTAATATTAAACTGCAGCTGGATTTCGGTACCATTTACACCAACCACGAACCGACAGGGATTATAGAAGATGTCTCAGAGATAATCGGTCATATTCACCTGAGCGAACCGTCTATGGCTCCTGTAACTACAGACGATCCTATCCATAGGGATCTTGGCGATAGTCTGAAAAAAGATATAACAAAATCTATGCTGTCAACAGATATTCTTACCATTGAAATGCTAACCAGTAATGCTGAGCACGCTGAAGACAGAATTAAAACTATAGAAAGTTCTATCAAACTGGCAAAAAAACTTTATATGCAGGACTAATATAAATGAATCAGAATGTTAATAGGGAATACAAGAAATATATTCCATCCTATAATATCTTGTTCTCTGCACATGAGAAACTCCAAGAGTACTGTCTGGTTATTCCTGTAATAAATGAGGGAGCAAGAATTCATGCTCTTTTAGACAGAATCGATGAATTGGAATTACATAATACCGTTGACATTATTATTGTTGACGGAGGTACTACTGACGGTTCACTTGATGAAAGTTATCTTAAAACACGACATGTGCACACGCTTCTGTTAAAAACAGCTAAAGGAAAACTGAGTGCACAGTTACTATGCGCCTATGACTATGCCCAAAAACTTGGATATAGAGGCATAGTTACTATTGACGGCAACAACAAGGATGATCCTGCTCCAATTCCTGATTTTATAAAGAAAATTGATGAAGGATATGACTTTATCCAGGCTTCTCGTTTTATAAAGGGAGGAAACGCTGTTAATACACCAGTGAGCCGTGATTTGGCAATCCGCTTTATTCATGCTCCGATCTTAAGCTTAGCATCCGGTTTTCACTGGACTGATACCACACAGGGTTTCCGAGCATATTCTGCGAACTTTCTGTTTGACAGCAAAGTTGCGATCTTTAGAGAAGTGTTCTCCTGCTATGAATTACTTGCCTATCTCTCTTATATCGGACCAAAGCTTGGATTCAAATGTTTAGAAATGCCAAGTAAAAGAAGTTATCCCAAAGGTGAAGTCCCGACAAAAATCAGTTCCTTTAAAGGAAATATTGAACTCTTAAAGGTTCTGTTTAAGGCCGCACTCGGGAAGTACAATCTGGAGGAAGAATGATTACTTTCTTGTTAGTTGTATTTGGTATAGTTTCAAATGCTGCAGCAAGTGTACTTATCAAGTACGCAATGATGCCTGAGAGAAAAGTTTCCATTTTCGAGCCGTTATCAATTATCCTTAATATTCCTCTTTGGGTTGGTCTTTTGTTCTACGGGATTGCTTTTGTGTTGTATGCTCTCACTCTGCAGCGACTGCCTCTAAATGTTACTCATCCGGTACTAACCTGCGGGGCTATTTCGATGGTAGCCGTTCTTTCGGTAATTCTGTTCGGTGAATCTTTTACAACAACCAAGATTGTAGGAGTCGTTTTGGTTGCATTAGGAGTAGTGCTAATTTCATGGAAAGCGTAAATATCGTTTGGCAAAATACAATTTAAAATCAACTTTAAATAAGATTTGAGTTGAATCCAACTAACAGTTTTCATGTATGCCAAAGGCTCGTTCTTGTGGTACAGAGTTATTTTTATAAAGGTAGGAAATAAATGTATTGCGAAAATTTCTTAAAAACGTTCATTAGTCAAATTAATAGAAAACTTTGTTTTGAAATTTTGTTGTGGGGACTTTTTGCTATTTTTGCATTCTTTTGTTTCCGGTATCAATATCGGCTTCTTAATTATATTGAATGGGGAGATGAATCAGAAACGATTGTCACAGCTAAGATGATGTCAGCCGGAATGAGATTGTATTCTGAAATATTTAATCATCATGGGCCATTAACGTTTTTACCAGGTTTAATAACAGAATGTTTCGGAAACTTCGGAGTGGCGGGACACCGAGTTGCTATAGTTATATTGCAAATCTGTGCAGTAATTTCCATATTTTTTTCGCCAATTCTCAGATCACGATATCAAAGGATAGCTTCTGTAGTATTTTGCTTTGTCGTGATTCTTGTTTATTTGCCTGACGTTTTTGGCCATATGTATAAGTATCAAACGATAGTCGGAATTTTTCTTGTCATCGTGTTATCTCAATACACAATACCTTCGATCTATTTAAACCAAGGATTGAAGCCATTACAATTAATCGTAGGTAATTTTCTAATTTCATGCCTGCCATTTTTTGCTATTACGTATTTACCTATCACAGTACTTTTGTTTTTTGCTTCCTTTAGGACTAGATACTTGAAGTGGGTCTGTTATGGAATTGCTGGTGGTTTGGCTACAAATTTGTTGTTTTTAGCAATTTTTGGATCATACTCTGGTTTTTTTGCATATCACTTTTATCTGAATTTAAAAATATTGCCCTATTATTCAGGAGTGCAAGGGATAGGGCAACTTTTAGTAAATGTAGTAAAGGTATTAACGTCGGATTTGACTCATTTCCTTTCCTTTCTCATAGTTGCGTGGGTAAGTTTTTTATTGGCAAAGAAAGAGGAATGTTTGCCGTGGAGAACGATGTTGATTGTAGCAGGGCTCATTAGTCTTTTGGTCCGAGGAGGAGGTTTTCATGGCATGCCTTATCTTTATGCAATTCTGCCTTTTGTTGTCTTCAATATTAGTGCTTTAGAAATTAAGGATTTTTCTTCTAAGCTGGTTCTTGTTGGAATTTTAATCCTATGCATTATCAAAGTTTCATTGGTTTTGCCTGGCGAAAAGGATGCAATTCGCTCAAGATCTGTGCCTAAATCTACAGATTTTTCTAACTTTGTAAAATATTTCACAAGTCCCGAAGACAGAATTATTGCTTATTCATTCAGTAATTATGAATATATTGCGTCACAGAGATTGCCTGCTTCAGGGTATTTCTTTTATCTCCCATGGCAAGAAAAATACAATGAAAATCCAAAATTTGGTCAAGTAATCAATGCTTGCCAGCAAATTAAAGAAAATAGACCGAAAATAATGCTAATCGATAAATGGAAGGTTTGGGATGTGTTTCCTTGGGAAAGTTATGCTGGTTGCATTCAGGATGTAATTGATAAGGAATATACCCAAATCCCACAGAGACCTTACTATGTTCGTAAGGATTTGTTGCGTGATGATTCATTCAGAGGTTTTACCGAGGAGAATGCTCGTTTAATAAGTATGTTGCCTAGTGCTCAACTTAGTCAAGCTAACACAATTAGTCTTCGAATGAACCCTGAAGTTTGGAGAGAAAACAAAACGAATGAATTGAAATCAATAGATATATTATTTGGAACATATGCAAGAAAAAATCTAGGTACAGCCTATTTGGTATTAAAAAAGAATAACGGAGAAGATGTCCGAATAAAGTTTACTTTGCAAAATTTAGTTGATAATGCATATAGACACTTCGATATTCCAGAATCAACCTATGTTTCTGGCGTAATTGAGTACGATACTGGTGGAGGAATTAGTGTTTGGGAGCTCCATGACGATCAGAACGATGTGTTAACTTGCATGAGGTATAACTTTTCCGATGGAAGCAAAGGCATAACCTTAGGGTGTCCATGGTAATTCTATGTTTGGCCTTTCGATGTTCAGTGTCAGGGCTAACGCATCTAAATGTTACTATTCACAGTTCTTGCAGTGCATAAAAATTGACCAATGACATACAAGGAAAGGTTACTCGTAGGTTTCCATAACGGGGACCTCTTGAGTTGGTAAGGTTGAGATTTTATTGATCTGGAGGAGTTGTGTTGAATTCAGAAGGAACCTGTTGCGCTGATGATGGGTGATACATTTCCTTGTAATCCATGAGTTCCACCAGATTCAAAGATTCAACCGTATACGGTTTCCCCTCGAACATTCCCAAAATAGGTAAACGCTCCATAATAACCTCATAACCAAAAAATTTTATTTTTTAAAAATTTCGTCCTGTGTTCCGCAGCTAACGGAGTATAAAAAATTACGATAACACAGTCGCACCAATGGTTTAGTGCGATTTTGGTTACCGTAATTTTATGGTGCTCAATTAAGCACTAACAGAGCATTTTAGTTGATAAAACTTTCACAAACCTCAGGACTATAGAAACCTTCTTGTTCTGAGGTCTTTTCTTTTCAAATCATATCAAAAATTCATCTGTTTCCCCTGTTTTTTGGAAATAATCTGCCTTTTTAACTCCTGTTTTATCGTAAAAGTTGTTACTATTCACAGCCCGTCAGAGCCTCTGTAAATGGTTAAAAAATGTACAGCACTCAAGGGGCAGAATGATGCCAAAGACTCACGTGGGCGATCACTGAGAGACCATCCATGTGAGAGGTAAGATTCTCTGGTTACGGGGATGCGATCGGGCAGCAGGGATCGGACAGTCAGTCCGATCGGCAAGTCCCTTGCAGTTGTCAGATT
>OMYE01000053.1 GCA_900315145.1 uncultured Pseudomonadota bacterium
CCCTGCATATTCATTAATTTCGGGGCGGCAGAAGCTGCGAGAATACCCAGTATAACGATAACAACCACCAGTTCTATTAAAGTAAAACCAGCTGTTTTAATACCGGAAAAAGTGCCAGTACTGTATGTCTTCATAATACATAACCTCCACTTAGATCCTCTGATTTTATAACAGATAGATTCAAGGAACCTTCCACCCGGATATCGGAAGCATCCTGCTGGGTATTCCGGGTGTCTTCACTAATAAAACTATAATTCTAAATCCAGCTGACATTCTGACAGGATAATGCCTGATTATACCGCTGCCTCAACGTTTTCTTCTTTGCGGGAAGCTTTGGTGTTGCGTGAATTCCTAAGTCATAAATCAGAAATGTCATACTTTACCTGCATTTCATATTCATCCGGCTGAATCCTATTTTTATATCAGGGATGTTCTTTATATCTCTATATCTCTTTCTTAATGTGAATAAATTATTGCTACATACACATTATTTTAATTTTATTAATTACAACACAGGTACACAATTTTACCATTATATATAAAATATAAGCTGATTACAGATACTAAAAGTAGATAAAATTCTCAAAGTTGAGAAAAATCTGTTTCAAATTCAAAATATTATACAGTTTCTGGTGGAAATATCACCTGGAAATAATGGAATGTACGGAAAGATTTCTGCTAAAGAAGGCCCACCCCTGACAGTTGACTGATAAATATGTTTTTTTATACGGAATTAGCATTTCTATTTTCAGTGCAGTAAGTGTAAAATATGGCAGATTTAAGCTCTGTGCCCCGGCCGGTCCGTACCAAATAACTGCTTTATTGTTTTTATACGTTGTTTGAAAGTTGATACAGCTGCAGCATGTGTCTTTATTTTGTGTTTATGTCGGCAGAGTTTTTAGAGAAAGCTGAACTTATTGTAAGAGAAGTTGAATTATGGACAGTAGAACAGTGAACGCCAAGCCTGATGATTTATCTGCCTGGGAAAGTTATCTTTATGCCATCAATCCCAATATCATTAAACTGGGACTGGACCGGATTAAGAGCGTGGCTCACCATATGGGGGTGGCAGAATTCCCGGAAAGCCGGGTGATAACTGTTGCCGGAACAAACGGAAAGGGCTCAACCGCCACTATGATAGCAGGTGCTTTAACTGCCTGCGGCATAAAGACCGGATTATATACATCGCCCCATATTTTAAATTTCAATGAAAGAATAGCCATCGACGGCAGTTGTGCATCACCATTTTCTCTCTGTGAGGCTTTTTCGGCTGTATATGATGCCTGTGCCGAAACCGGCATAGAATTAACTTTTTTTGAATATACCACTCTGGCGGCTTTCTACCTCTTTAAGAAGAATAACTGTCAGGTTCTGGTGCTTGAGGTCGGACTAGGCGGCAGACTTGATGCGGTCAATATTCTTGATTGCGACATTGCGGTTATACCGAGTATCGGACTGGATCACTGTGCTCTTCTCGGGAATACCGAAGAGGCCATTGCCGGTGAAAAAGCAGGTATTATTAAGTCAGGTACCACTCAGGTTATTCTGGGGTATATGAGTGAAGGGGCTCGCAGGGTGATTACTGAAACAGCGGAAAGGGTGACCGGTAGAAAGGACTGTGTGCAGCTTCTCGGTGAAAATCTCGAGGTGGAATACACTGACAATACTCATTTCAATCTGATAAAACCTTTCAGGGTGGACGGGGTTACCGTACCGACACTGCCTCTTATCAATGCACCGCTTTCTCTTACAGCTGTTCTTTTTATTGCAGAAAGTCTGAAAAATATCACCGGATTGCATATCAGCACTGAAGCAATACTCAAGGGAATCGAAAAGGCCAGACTGCACGGACGTGTTGAAACGGTATCTGAAAATCCTTGTGTTATCCTTGATGTAGCGCATAACCCTCCGGCTATGAGATATCTTGCTTCAGTATTGAGGAACAGGGGAGAAAAAATCCGTTATGCCGTCATCGGTATGCTTAAGGATAAGGACATTGTCAGTTCATTACGGGAGATCTCCGGTCTGTTTTCCAGAATCTATGTGTGTTCTCTTCCTGGAGAACGCGGTTCAACAGCATCTCACGTAAAGGATTCGCTTATAGAGGCAGGTTATTCAGCATGTCAGATATCAGACTTTGATACAGTAAAAGAGGCATATGCCAAAGCCCTGACAGAACTTCCTTTCGGAGGAGAACTTATTGTCTGCGGTTCGTTTGTTACAGCCGAGGAACTTCTGAAGAGTGAGCCTGAATTGCGCAGAAGTATCGGGATGCAGGGATAAAAACTCAGCAGGAAGAAATAATGACGATATATTGCAATACCGGTACAGTATGTGGCTAAAAAGTAGATAGAACGTTATATCAGTCTATAAATTATAGTTGTGTGATAGGTAACGGATCTGAGTATTTCAAACATAAGGCCGGCTTTTAAATAATTGATGCCGGTATATTGAAAACCATTATAAATATGGTACGATACACCTATCAATACCATGTATTATACGGAAGTTGTTTTTTTTCGGTCACATGGAACAGGGGTAACAGGACTGCCGTGGCCTTTTTTAGATTCAAGAGTATTACAAAGTGATAAGTCAGTTTACGAGAGTTATTGTCGGTGCATGTGTTTTGTTAGTGGGTGTAGCCTGGTTTGTACCAAAACTTTTTCCAAGTCAGGATCAGAAAAGTGCGGTGATAAATGTCACTAAAAACAGTAACGAGGTTGATGAGCACAAGTCGGCACAGGACGGAGATAATCAGGAAAAAAAGAACCAGATTATGGATTCGTTTGATGAAGATGATTCCATGGAGGACGAATCTTACGGATACGGTAATCTTCTTGATGATGAGGGAAGCAACCCTCCGGCTGATTATTACGGTGAGGATGCTAATGTTAAAACGGGGATTGTGGTCGGAACGGGTAACGGAACCGAGAGCAAACCTCGTGTGAATAATAATTTTGTGGATAATCCTACCGCCACCGGTAATACCCCGGCTCAGGCTGCAAAAGCTGAGGCAGAGCGAGAAAAAAATGAGGCCGCGAGAAGAGAGCAGTTGGCCCGCGAAGAGGCTGAAAGACAGGCCCGTGAGGAAAAAAACAGAATCGAAAACGAAAGAAAACTGGCAGAAGCAAAGGTAAAAGCAGAGGCTGAGCGCCGTCAGGCAGAAGCGAGGGCCGAAGCTGACAGAAAACTTGCAGAGGCAAAAGCTAAAGCCGAAGCCGACAGAAAACTCGCTGAAGCCAGAGCGAAAGCTGAGGCCGACAGAAAACTCGCTGAAGCCAGAGCGAAAGCTGAGGCTGACAGAAAGCTGGCTGAAGCCAAAGCAAAAGCGGAAGCCGAAAGAAAAGCTGCTGAAGCCAGGGCTCAGGCGCAGCAGACCGCTGCAAATGGTAAAAAATACTATCTGCAGATTGGCAGCTATAGTACTAAAGCTCAGGCTGAACAGGAACGTCAGAAACTGAGGGGGGCTAAGATTCCGATTGAGCCGGCATACAGACAGTACCTCGACGGCGGATTCGGTTACCAGGTGGTTCAGAAAAACGGCAAGCATGTTCTTGTCGTAGGTCCAGCCAAGAGTGATGTGGTTCTTAGACATATCAAGCCTAGAATTGACGGAGCTGTGGGGACAAGTTCATTTGTAACCAATTTCTAAAGTGAAAGTACCGGTGACGGTTACATGATAACTGTTTCTGTGCACGGGAATATGAATAGCTAAGAAACCGGAGTTTGAGCTGAAAGGTATCTGAGTTCAAAGTCCGGTTTTTTTGTGTGTCTGCAGGTAAGCTTATCTTCAGGTAGTCGGAAAAATACGTGTCAGTAAATACTGCTTCCGGTAACAGGTGGAAGATTTACTGCTGAATATTTTAAGAGAGATTTTTTCTCTTCTGTAAAGACAAGGATAAAGTGCATCATTTTTCAGGAGTTGTATAATGCATTCTGCCGGATTGTTTTATTATTGCGTCCGGCTGTGCTTCGGGTAAGACTTTTTTTACTGTCTGCCGTGGGAAATTTCTGAATGGTATATCTGAATCCGTTTTGCAGAACGAGAAATTATCATAAATCCTGCTGTGAGAGGAATTTAATATTATGGCACTTCTTAATGAAATCATACGTTTTATTGATAATTATCTCATGATTAATGAGATAGATGACTACAGCTACAACGGACTTCAGGTCGAGGGGAAAAAAGAAGTCAGCAAAATTGTCACCGGAGTTACTGCCAATCATGAGCTTCTGGTGAGAGCCGGTGCAGCCGGTGCGGATCTTGTTTTAGCCCATCACGGTCTTTACTGGAAAAAGGCTGATCCCCGACTTACGGGAATTCTGGGAAAGCGGGTAAAAGCTCTCGGTGAAATGTCACTTGCCGCATATCATCTGCCTCTGGATGTTCATGAGAAAATCGGTAACAATGCTTTAATAGTTAAAGCCATCGGTGCAGAGTTTGAGGATTATATCAGACCGGGAAAACGTGACAGTATCGGTGTTGTTGCCACTTTTTCCGAACCGGTTGCTGGCGATGAACTTGCCGCCAGAATAAAGACTTTCTGCGGAAACAGGGATCCTATGGTTATCGGCTCTGCCGGAAAAAGCGTTAAAAGGATTGCAGTGTGTTCAGGTGGCGGCGGTTTTATGTTTGAAGAAAACATTCAGGGAATAGATGCTGTTATCAGTGGAGAGATTCATGAGCAGCACTATCATCTGGCAGTGGAAAATGATGTCATGGGAATTGTCTGTGGCCATCATGCAAGTGAGATGTGTGGCATAAGAGCGCTTGGTGAACTGGTTGCCGAAAAATTCGGCATTTCCTGTGAATTCATTAATGTTCCTAGTCCGATATAACCTGATAAACGATTAATACAATCCTGACGGAGCTGTTGTGGATATGCGGACGGCTCCGTCAGTAATTTTTTTATGTTTTGCCTTCTGTAAAAGGGAAGAAAAGAAGAATGATAGATGTTTCAGTACTGCGGGAAAATTACGCCGCCAGCGGTTTAAGTCGAGATGATTTGACAGAAAAACCTATAGATCTTTTTGAAAAATGGTTAAAGCAGGCCATTGATTCCGGTATGCCTGATCCTAACGGAATGGTGGTGAGTACCGTTGATTCCACCGGACAGCCGTATTCTAGAATGGTTCTTCTGAAAAACTACGATGAAAACAGTCTGGTGTTTTTTACAAACTACGGTTCACGTAAGGCTCAGCACTTAAGTCAGAATCCTAAGATTTCCATTCTTTTCCCGTGGTATATGCTCGAAAGACAGGTAGCATTTACCGGTGTCGCCGAAAGACTGACCTATATGGAGGTATTTAAATATTTTACCAGCCGTCCGCGTGATTCCCAGATAGGAGCCTGGACTTCTCACCAAAGCTCCAAGATATCTGCCAGAGCGGCTCTTGAGAGTAAGTTTATGGAGCTTAAAAAGAAA
The DNA here is from genome assembly GCA_900315145.1 of uncultured Pseudomonadota bacterium. Taxonomy (GTDB): domain Bacteria; phylum Pseudomonadota; class Gammaproteobacteria; order Enterobacterales; family Succinivibrionaceae; genus Ruminobacter. The sequence continues at coordinate 5,427 of OMYE01000053.1, forward strand.
TTCAGCGACGGGGAGATTCCTATTCCTACCTTCTGGGGAGGATACCGGGTGCGTTTTGACAGCGTTGAGTTCTGGCAGGGAAGACCAAGCCGTCTGCATGACCGCTTTATTTATGAAAGGGCAGGTGACGGCTGGAATGTAAGTCGTCTGGCTCCTTAATTCCGCTAAAGCCTGACATAATCCGGCAGCGTAAATTGTGTAAAAGAAAAGCTGCTGTGATACATGGCTGTACACAGTTTCGGTTATCCGGATATTCCGAGGGATGCTTGTTTTTTTTTTGATTTGTGCGGCAGGAATAAAGCCAAACTAAAGGAGATTAAAATGAAAAAGAATATTTTGGCAAAATCGGTAAATTCTATTTGTAAATATATGCTGGCTGGAGTAATGCTAACTTCAGGAATAATTGCTGCGGCAGGAGAAAATAAGGTTGTTGCAAGTTTCGGTATCCTTGGTGATATAACCAAACAAATTGCCGGAGATAAAGTCAAAGTTACTACAATCGTACCTGTTGACAGTGATCCTCATGCTTATGATCTTACTCCGGCTAATATGATTGATCTGGATAAGGGTAACCTGATTATAATTAACGGCCTGGGTTTTGAGGGATATCTTGAAAGGTATCTTAATCAGGATAAGTTCAAGAACAAAATAGTTGTCGCCTCTAAAGGTGTTTCTGCTGAAAATTTTCCTGAAGGTGAACATCACCATGATCATGATGCCGACGAACATGAGGAACACCATCACGACCATGAAGCCAGTGAACACGAAGAACACCATCACGACCATGATGCCGATGAACACGAAGAGCATCATCATGACCACGATGAGTCAGGTGAACATAAGGGGCATCACCACCATCATCATAACGGACTGGATCCTCATGCATGGCAGAATCCTTTAAACGGGGTTATTTATGCCAATAATATTGCTGATGCTCTGTGCCGTATTGATAAGGATGACTGTGCCTACTTCCGGAAAAATGCGGAGCAGTACACTGCCGGACTGATTGAACTGGACAGCTTGTATGCAAAAAAATTTGCCTCCGTTCCCAAGGACAGAAGAGTTTTGATTACCACTCATGAGGCATTCGGCTATTTTGCTATTCGTTATGATGTGACTATTATGTCTCCACTGGGAATCAGTACCGGTTCAGAAGTATCAGCAAAAAGAATTGCTGAACTTAAGGATGTAATCAGCAAGGGGCATGTTCAGGCCATATTTATGGAAAGAAATGGCAATAACTCTCTGATTAATCAGATTGGCGGTGATAAGGTTGCCAACAAAGAACTGTTTTCCGATATGCTGGCTCCGGAAGGAGAAGGTTCAACTTATAAGAGCATGCTAGAGCATAATCTGAAAGCTATTTATGAGGCTATTGCTCCTGAAAAATAGTGGCAGATAAGCTGTTATTTCAGAAAATAGCAGTCAAAGGTTGAATTATGTACAGATCCGGATGCCGGATCTGTATGTATAGTGTTTTTTAAAATTGAATAATCCGGATTTTCCGGTTTTTTTTATTTCACCACTGCGGTATAGAGAGACTGCAGAGTGTTTTTTAACCAGATATAATTGTGGTAGTTTTTTAATAAATCTTCTACAGCTCATAAAAAAGCATACGGTTTTATTTTTTGTACAGTTTTCTTAAAAGTATATGTTGATTATGGATAGCTTTTAATCAATTGTTAATATTGTTCTATAAATTATGGATAACTTACTGAAGGTTATGAACAACTGGTTTCTTTTGATGAAAACGAATTATATAGTCACAGTTTTTTTATGAATTGTGTATAAAGTATTGTGAATAACTTATAATAATGTGATATATATCAAAAAATATTATTGAAAATGAGATATAAAAAAACCGCCAGAAAATACTGGCGGCAAATCATCAACATTTGAGGAAAAATGAAAAATAAATAACGAACTCAAACATTCAACTTTAGATGTATGTCTAAGTAGTGATAATTATACATTATTTTTAATAAAATTGTTAAGTTTTTGTAAAATTTTTATTAAAAATTAAACTTTATCATAATTGATTGTAATATGTACTTTGAATAATATACTTTTTGTAGCATTATGTTGGTTAAGATTTGACATTTACTGTGCTATTATTCTGAAATAAAAGAAATTTCTGACGGCTTTTTTATGTTAAAAGGTTTTAGAATGCATTCGGGGGAAAAATGACTCTTGTTCAGCTTAAATATGCGCTTGCGGTGGCCAGTTTCAGATCCATTAATGAGGCTGCCACTTCGCTTTTCGTAACTCAGCCGACCATTTCAACGGCCATAAAGGAGCTGGAAACGGAACTTGGGGTAAGAATATTCAACCGTACTAATCACGGGATAGATATAACTCAGGAAGGAATAGAGTTTTTAGGATTTGCCAGACAGGTGCTGGCGCAGGCTGATTTATTAAAAGAGCATTTTACTGCCAAAAAAAATACCACTGTACGTTTCGTGGTGAGTTCACAGCATTATTCTTTTGCCGTAAGTTCATTTATCAGACTGGTTAAGGAGTTCGGGATGGAAAAATACGATTTCTGTCTCAGAGAAACCAGAACCCGAGATATTATAGAGGACGTTAAAAATCTCAGTGCCGACATAGGTATCATCTATTTTTCCAAATCCAACAGCAGGGTGCTTAAAAGAATGCTGAAGGAGATGAATATTGTCTACACACCTCTGGCAAGACTTACGCCACATGTATTTATCAGCAGTAAAAACGAATTGTGCATGAGGGACTCTGTTACTCTGGCTGATTTAAGAAACATGCCTTTTCTGAGCTTTGAACAGGGAGGATACAGTGCTGACTATTTCGCCGAGGAGGTTTTAAAAAATCCTGATGGTACCAAGAGTATCAGAGTCAGTGACCGTGCCACTCTTTTTAATCTGCTGACAGGTCTTAACGGATACACCATATCGTCAGGTGTTATTGAGAATGATCTGGATCCGCAGATAAGTTCTGTTCCGCTAGTGGAACACGGTTATATGGATATAGTCACTATAAGACACAAGGATATAGCTCCGAGTCCTCTTATTGATGCATATGTACGTTATCTTAAGGAGGCTCTGCCTGTCTCATCAATCATCACTGATGAGGATGCCGGTCAGACGGTGTGACGGTTTGTTATGTAATAATGGTTATTTTTATAACAATGTCTTGGCTATATAAAAAATTTATTGCTAGTTAGTTTTATTTATAATTATTAAAAACAACCGATATAGTGTAGAATAAACGTGTTTTTGATGAATCGGTCGGTAAAACTCCGGTTTCCGCATTAAAAAATTTATCGCAGGTACACCGTCTGACCTCCGGAAGGATGATGACGGTGAATTATCCGGTTCAGGGGATTCGGAAAAAACATAATCCTGATTCCGGCATTAACGCAGTAGAAAGCCTTAAGACAGATTTCAATGAAAAAAAGAATACAATAAAATGCGTTAATGTAATACAAGAATAAGTAAATATTAAAAAATATAATAATAAAGGTGTTTTTATGCATATCGCTCAAATTTTTGCTCAGAAAAAGCCTGTTATCTCATTTGAAATTTTTCCTCCAAAAAGAGATGAAGCTTTAAGAAATATTGATTCCACACTGGAAATTCTCACAGATCTTAAACCTGATTTTATATCTGTGACCTTCGGTGCCGGTGGTTCTGTTACTAATTCTAAAACAGTGGAAATCGCTGACAAGATTAAAAGAAACTATGGTATCGAGTCAGTTGCTCATCTGACCTGTCTTAATTATTCCAAGGCTGAGATCCTTGAAATGATTGCAGACCTCAAGGCTCATGACATCAATAATATTCTGGCTTTAAGAGGTGATCATAATCCGAATCTCGAACCTAAGAATGATTTTAAGCATGCGTCAGACCTTATTGAATTCGTTAAAGCCCACAGTGATTTAGGTATCAGTGCCGCCTGTTATCCGGAGGGGCATCCAGAGGCTAAAGATCTCAGTTCAGACGTGGTTAATCTTAAGCATAAGGTAGATGTTGGGGCTCAGCACCTTGTTTCACAGCTCTTCTTTGATAACGAACTGTTTTTCAAGTTTTTAGAACTGTGCCATGCAGCCAGCATTAGTGTCCCAATTGAAGCGGGTATCATGCCGGTGATTAACAAGGCACAAATTGAACGTATGGTTACTTTATGCGGTGCTTCTCTCCCTCTTAAATTCCGAAGAATTCTGGACAAGTATGCTGACAATCCTGAAGCATTGTTTGATGCCGGCATTGCGTACGCAACCAGCCAGATTATTGATTTACTTGCATCAGGTGTTGACGGTATCCATATCTATACCATGAACAACCCTAAGGTGGCTATGAAGATTTGCGAAAGCATTAAGAATGTTATTTAACAAAAAATACGGCATTACAGACGTGCCGTGTATATATAAACATTAAATCCTTAATTGATATTCTTGTTTTATTTTCGTTATAAATAAAGTTTTTTATTTTGAGCGATTTACCCCAATATAATCCGTTTATATTGGGGTTTTTTTATCTTTCTGATATTTGTGGAAGCACTCCAATGAGCCGGAGAAAACGGGATTTTAATATAGTGCCGTTTTTTTTTATGCTTTTTTTGTTTTTATGTGTTATAAAGTTACTAGAATCTCTGAAAATGTTTGCATAAATCAGCAGAGATGATAAATGGTATAAAATGGAAAACAAAACGTATTACAACAGACTGGTCAAACCTGTTGCATCATGAATATAAGACTGCCTGACGGCATGAAATCAGGTTTTGCTGTGGTAATCGTCTGAGACCGGAGAATACGGTATTAATGCGGGGGAACTATGAGACTTTTTATTGTTAGTGGACGCAGCGGGGCCGGCAAGTCAATAGCCCTTGGTGTGCTTGAGGATCTCGGGTTTTACTGTGTGGATAATCTTCCGGTGGAATTACTTCCTAAACTAGTAAGACTCAGCAGTAAAGAATACAGTTCTGTTGCTGTAAGCATTGATATCAGAAATCTTCCGAGCAATCCTGGGGATTACATTGAGTTTATCAGAACCCTTAAAAACGATAAGAAAAATGATGTAGTCAGTCTCTTTTTGGATGCGGATGATGCCACCCTTATAAAGAGATATGAGGAAACCCGAAGACTTCATCCTTTATCCAAAGGCCAGACTAAGATGTCATTAGGTGATGCGATCGTCAAGGAGCATGAGGTTCTGGATCCGATAGCCGAAATGGCGGACGTCCGTATTGATACTTCGAGTCTCAGTGTTCATGATCTGACCGGACATATCAATTCTCTGGTAATCGGTAAAAAAGAAAAGTCTCTTACCATAATTTTTGAATCCTTCGGCTTTAAGAACGGGATAGCTAAAGATGCGGACTTTGTTTTTGACAGCAGATTTCTGCCGAATCCCCACTGGGTGGCAAAGCTGCGTCCTCTTACCGGACTGGATCAGGAGGTTATCGATTTCTTTGCCGAATATCCTGAGGTACAGCTGTATATTCAGCATATTGATTCTCTTTTGAATCAGTGGCTGCCTTATTTTGAGCGTTCAAACAGAAGCTATCTTACCGTGGCCATAGGATGTACCGGCGGTCAGCACCGCAGTGTATATATTGCGGAAACTCTGGCAAAATATTATCAGGCAAGAAAAAAGGATGTTACTGTAAAACATCTTGCATTGAAGAAGAGTAACAGATAGTCTTTTTTAAGTGGCGGTTGTAACTGTTATCAGGGAAATAAAAAAACAGGTGAGGTAAGCCTCATGGGGGATAATAACCCGTACGCTCTTTTTCAGAGTAAAAGCGTAGTACGGATTTTATCATTTCAGATGCTGTGTGAGTTTTAAGGTAATCAGGATTGTTGTATATCAGTTTTTCTCTCTCAAATAATACACCTGGTCCTGCTTCCTGACAGGTTCAAAATTTCTTGCCAACACCTCCAGGCTTTCCATAGCTCAATATTTTTTTGAGAGCTGTTGATTAGAGTCGATATAATATAAAAAAACCGGGCATGTCTCTGTAGCATCCCCGGATTTTGTGATTTAGCCGTACTGGTTCAGTTGTGACTCAATTTTACTTAATCAGATTCTCAAGTCTGGTTCTTTCCTCTTCGTAAAGCTTAATTGCAGTAGCGGTTTTTTCTTTACTTTCAGAAAGATGTTTTAATTTTTTTTCATTAACATTTCTGTCCCAGTTTGTAGGTTTCTTAAGTCTAAGCATTCTGTTGGAGTTCTTTACTCTGGTCAATCCTTCCGTAACATCAATGTATCCATATACGTTCTCATGAGTAAAGGCTTTCTGACAGTCTGAACTGCAGGATATGATTTCCTGTCTTTCTTCTCCAGGTTTCAACGGGGTAAGAAAAGGATAATAGATATTATCTACCCTGTAGTATGGCACGTCTCTGCCTTCCCCTTTGATTTCAATTGTCATATTGATTTGTGTGAATGACAGCAGGTCTGTATTGTTACTGAATGTAAGAGACAGAGAGGTTGAATCATCCGGTATTTTATCCAGCTTTACGTTTAACTGACCGAGTTTGCTGTTTACATAATCAAAATAAACAAGATCTTTAAGATCAAAGTAGTCTGACGGGAAGTTATCTGCAACTTTGCTGGCGGCAACCTGCAGATTTTCAGTAGCCTGGAGAATTTCAACAGCTTTCTTTCCATCTTCAATTTTTTGGGAGATGTCTCCTAAATTTTCCTTATTGCGTTTAAGATCGCCAATTGCCGCATCAATAAGTTCTTCATCGGACATACTGCCCATGGTTCTGCTGACAAAGTCGGTGAACTCTTCGCCAGGCCCGAAAAAGGTTAATAGTTTTTTAACGTCATCACTATGACTCTTTTCCGAAATAAGCATGGCAGCCTTGATATTAGAAACCGTTTTTATATTGATTTCTTCGTTTCCAGTATCATTAAGCTTCTTTTTAAAAGCCTTGAACTCGCTTTCAAGCTGTTTGAGTTCACGTTCTGCAGATTCTTTGTCACTGTCAGCAAAAGCAGAAACAGGGAGGGCTGACAGAAGAGCGGATATTGCAAGTGAAAGACCTAAATTCCTGATATTCATTACTTCTGCTCCTCTTTTATTGAAATACCGCTGAGAATTTCAGCTTTTTCAATAGCTTTAGCTGATAATTCTCCGGTGGCTTTACCGATAACCTTGCAGGCATCTTTTTTGCCGGCAAGTTCCTCGTAGTACGCAATTCTTTCATTAATAAAATCCTTGTAGTCAGGCATATCACTGATTATGTACGGATCGTAGTGCTCTTTATAGACGTTTATGCCGTACATATCCCCGTTAGCTTCGTAGAAGGTGAGAGAGCTTAAATGACATTCATAACCCTCTTTCATTTTGTTCACAGCATATGATTCAATTTCCAGCGTGGATGTCTCTCCGGAGGCAATACCTCCTGGTATTTCGGTTTCACCGATATAGGAATTATCAACTGCCATGGAGAATTTGCTGAGGGAAAGAGCGTTGCTGTTTTTTATGGTAACAAGCAGAGAGTTTTTTTTGTTTGGATTGATTACACAGGAAAAACCGGTATTGTTGAAGAGATCGGCATCTTTTTTGATTTTTTCGAGTCTTTCTATTTCAAGCGGATTATTATTTATTTCCTTTTCCTTTGGTTCGCATCCGGTCTTAATGCTTCCGGATAACCGGTGCAGTTGAAATCTGATGGCCTGAGAGTTAATCTGCTGCCGGATATAGTCTTCTTTCCACTGTTCCCGTATGATTTTTATAATTTCGGAAGCTTTTCTACCATTAATGATTTTATTTTGGGAATCGAGACCTCTATACCATGACAGGAAGGCAATTTTATCCTCACGGTCATAGCTTTTTACTACGTCTGTAAGACTTGCTCTCTGTTCTTCTTTGTTGCCGCTTAGATCAAGAGTAGGGTCGCCACATCCTGAAAGAAGAAGTGGCAGTGAAATGCCTAGCGCCGGTATTAATTTACTGATATTCACGTTATTTCCTTTTTTTTATAATCTGCATCGTTGTTGTTTTAACGCAGTCTGGAGAATCACTGATAATTGAATATTCTTTGTTATCAGAGACTTATGTTTCTGCGGATAGATGTTTTTGGCTGTTCTGACGTTGTTACCGGTTTAGATGCCGGGATGACAGGATTTGCCTGGGTTGCACCTGTCTCTGTCTTTACTGCCTTTTGAGTTGAAGTTGTAACGACGGTACCGGTTGATGCTGTTTTAGATTTCTTTTGTACGTTTGCGGCTTTTGCCAGAGCGAGACGTCTTTTTCTTTCTTCATCAGCCTTTTTCTGCTTTTCAGCAAGGATCTGCTTCTGTTTTCTATCCTTTATGAGAGCCTCTACATCATCATTCAGTTTTTTCCAATCCTCCAGTGCGTATTTCTGCTTTTCTGCCTCAAGCATGTCCTCGCATCCCTGTTGGGTATAGCAGGTGTATTCTGCTATGTCCTCAAGTACGCCATTTGGTGCGTATGTGAAAATATTAAGTTCAAAATAAGCTGTATCGTGGCTTTCATTTCGTCTTCATTTACTGCCTTGAATGTTTCCCATGGTTCACCTAACTTTGATTTTACGACAGCTTCAGTATCGTGATGTATACTGAACTGGTGAACTTCCTCTGTTGACAGGTGTGTACCTGCACATCCGGAGATAATTATGGATGATGTCAGTGTGCATAGAGCTAGTATTTTCTTCATGTTTTTATCCTGATATTTGATAAAAAATCTGTGTACTTAAAATAATATTTAAACTGTAAATCATATGTCGGTTGCAATATTGTATAACAAAAGTAAAATAATTGTTAGTATTTTCTTTATTGGTACAAAATTAATAATTTATACAATGTGTTATAATTCTATTTGAAATTATTATAATTCTTGGTTGTTTTGCATGAAGTGTTTTTCGTCCGTTTTCTTTTAGTCAGAGCTTTAACTGAACCATTGTTTTCTTTTTTTATCTTTTAACTTTTCGGATAACATCACAGTGGGAGATTTTTTAAGTAATTAAAAATATTGATATTAGTAATTAAATATGTTTAAATATATTACAAAAGGACATTATTATTGTACGGACTTCGTAAGTATAAAAACAAATAGAAGGTGATAAGGAAATTGCTAAAGAGCTTCAAGACGGAAATAAATCCGACAGTCGAACAGAAAATCAGGATTAACAAGACTATCGGTACTTGTAGATACATCTATAATTTCTATATCGATTATAACAAAGCCTTGCATGACAAAGGCGAGAAGTTTATGACGGGCAAAAGTTTTAGCGTATGGCTTAACAACGAATATATTCCTGACAATCCTGATAAAGCATGGATTAAGGAAGTGTCTTCAAAAGCCTCAGAGTGCTTTTCCTAATTTCAAAAAGAAAGGCAAATCAGATGCAAAGATGTATTTTGTGAAAAATAACCCAAATGATTGTAAATGCGAAAGACATAGACTAAACATACCGACTTTAGGTTGGGTGCGTATTAAGGAAAAAGGTTATATCCCAACTACTAAGGACGGGTGGAAAATCAAAAGCGGTACAGTATCAATAAAAGCTGGCAGGTACTATGTATCAGTTCTCGTAGAAGTTCCTGATATCAAAATTGCCAACAATAGTAATGATGGTATAGGTATAGACTTAGGATTAAAAGACCTGGCGATTGTTTCAAATGGTCAAACATACAAGAATATCAACAAGTCAGCAAGATTAAGGAAATTAGAAAAACAACTGCGTAGAGAACAAAGG
>OMYE01000234.1 GCA_900315145.1 uncultured Pseudomonadota bacterium
CAGGCTTATAATGCCGGAGCGGAATTTGCTCAAAAAGGTATTCTGACTATAGATGTTATCAATGACTTCCGTACAGATTACTTCCATAAATTCTGCAATCAGATAAGGCCGGTAATAAAAAAAAGATTGCAGGAAGAAAAAGATCCTTTTGATACCATACCTCATTTTAGGGAATCACACCGGAATGAAATTATCCGTAACACGATCGATAACGCCTTATTAGATAACAATATATCTCCATTATCAAGTGCGTCAGATGTTGAACTCTCACTACAGATGTCTTTTATCAAAGGATATCTTGAACACCGGCAGATTTCCGATAACAATAACATACCTTACATTTTCGAGCTTCACATAAGAGGTGGCGATCTGCAGATATCCGGCTGGATATATTCGTTAATGCATAATTATCCTTTGGATGATAAATTGCATCAATGCTTAGGCCTCCCCTCCACATTCCTGTTACATGCTGTTTTTACCAGTCAGAATTCAGATTTAGCTGAAGATGGCTGGGTAACCATAAATAAAAATGGCAAGTGGTGCAAATTTGAAATTAAAGATGAATCATATTTCGGAAAAAAGATCGTCATTGGCGGCAGTTATGAGTTTGTACAGCATTTTGCCGACAGCAGCACGCATGAGGCACATCATTTAATTCCCCAAAAATTACTGATAATAACTGGTATATTGAAAGTTTCCGAAGGTCCAAGCATCAGAATGGAAATAAAAGATCATGCAAATACCCGGTCATACAAAAACAGTAAGATGCTAAAGCATGATTTTTTTCAAAAGCAACTGAAATACCTTAAAGCTCTTGATATTAAATCTGCTGTTGAAATGGAAATTGCCGATATACAGGATAGATTCGGTTCAAAATATGACGATGCGATAAAAGAAGTCAGAGAATATGTAACAAAACTGGAAAAACAACTAAAAAGTCAACAAGGAAATACAAATGAAAAAATTATTTTTTAACCCGAATGTCTCCGTAGGACCTTTCGTATTTGGTACTGAACGTGAAGACATATGGAAAATGATGAAGAGAGAATTCGGTTCAGAGCGTGACCTTCCGGTATTCGAAACTGAAAACTATCAAACTCCTTATGTTCAGCTCGAATACATAAATAACAAATTAATTTCAGTTTCCTTTATAGATGATATCACCAGAAGAGATTGCGAAATATACCTTGGAAAAGAAAAAATCTGGCCGCGAACAGAAAAAAAACTTTTGTCTATATTTGGCAGAGATTCTTTTGTTGATATATATGGTACCTACTACCACAAGGACTTTTCCTTTATTGCAGAATGGGATGACAGACCGCCATCACTCACAATAGGTTGCCAGGGATACTGTAGCGAGCTTCTGGAAAATTTCCGAATCTTTTACACTGCATTAGAAATGAAAAAAGGAATGAATCGAAGCGAATGCAGAAAACTTATGAATCGCCCCCCCGAGGTTTCCAGAGATGGAAAAACCGATAATTATCCATATGGTATTATCAAACCTGAGTTAACATCACTTACATACGATTCAGATGATAGACTGATAAGGGCACAGAAAACATTTTCTGAAGAAGACACAATTGATATTCTGGTAAAGTAACACAAATATAGTATAGCAGGAGTTTCTGCATTACAACTTCTGTTACCCAGTGAAGGCTTGTAACGCAAGACTTCACTTAAATGTTAAATGCAGTGTCCATTTTTTCGTTATTCTACCAATCAGTTTTCTGACAATGATTATGCGTTTGCGCAGCATTTTGCCGACAGTAGCACACATGAGGCGCATCATTTAATTCCCCAAAAATTACTGATAATAACTGGTATATTGAAAGTCTCTGAAGGTCCAAGCATTAGAATGGAAAAAAAGGATCATCAATTAACATGCAATAAGAGAAGTCAGAAAATATATAACCAAACTGGAAAAACAACTGAAGAATCATAATGGAGGTATCAATGAAAAAGCTAATTCTTGATCCAAATGTTTCCGTCGGCCCTTTTGTTTTCGGTACTGAACAAGAAAAAATCTGGGAAATAATAAGAGATGAATTTAGTTCTGAATGTAATCCGATAATAGAAAACATACCACCGGTATATAAATCAGAATACCATGAAAATCCTAACGTCCACCTTGAATACAAAGATAATAAACTGATTTCCGTATCCTTTATAGATGATATCACCAAACGATATTGCGAAATATACCTTGGAAAAGAAAAAATATGGCCAAGGACTGAAAAGAAGTTTTTGTCTATCTTCGGAGAATCAGCATTTATCGAGGTTTTTGGTTCATACTATCATACAGAACTTTCCTTAACTGTCGGCTGGGATGATAATCCGCCATCTCTAACCATAGGTTGTAAGGGATACAGTACCGAAATTGTAGAAAATT
>OMYE01000052.1 GCA_900315145.1 uncultured Pseudomonadota bacterium
TCAATAGCTTCCTGATCAGTCCAACTGTCTACCAGCAGCACCGTTTCAGGATCCTCCATAGAAACATAATACTCGTACCGAAGATTACCTTTCTCGGCGTGACAAGAAATAGTTGTGAATATGATTGCAGATTGTCCCAAAAATATTGAGTTTTGTCCCAAAAATGATATAATCTATAAAAAATGGGAGGGTGCTATGAAAAAAGGGGATATTCTGGACTTGATAAAATATCACTTCCAAAATAAAGAAAAAGAATTTAGGGATAAAACTATTACGGTTGCTCGTGAGTTTGATAAAACTGGAGATTCTCAACTAGCTCAGTACATTATGGGACTTCTTTCTCAAGCAAATACCTTTTTTCCTCAATCTGAAGATGTTGGGTCATCCCTTGTGCCAGTAAAATTAGATACTGACCCATTGCCGTTACCTGAACTTATAATGAACGATTTGAAAGGTATTATCAACGCAGTAAATCATGGTATTGGTGTTAGTAAATTTTTGTTCGTTGGCTCGCCAGGAACAGGAAAAACAGAAAGTTCAAAACATATAGCAAGATTGTTAGGTCGACAATTACTTCAGGTCGATTTCAGTAATCTTGTGGATAGTAAACTAGGACAAACGGCTAAAAATTTAACAAGTTTATTTAATGAAATTAATGGATTACCATTTCCAAACAACTATATTATTTTATTCGATGAAATTGATACGATAGCGTTGGATCGAATTAATCAGAATGATGTACGAGAAATGGGGAGAGTTACTTCAACTTTCCTCAAGTTACTTGATTCTGTATCTTCTGAAATAGTAATTATTGCCACGACGAACTTGTTTTCAGATTTGGAAAAGGCTTTAGTTCGGAGATTTGACGCAACAATAGATTTTGACAGGTATACTGTGGCCGACAAAATTGAAGTAGCAGAGGTTATTCTAAACAATTACGTACGTCAGTTTAAAAATGTTGCGCGTGATCTTCGCTTATTTAAAAAAATATTAAAAAATGCCAAAAATGTACCCAATCCCGGAGATTTAAAAAATATTATTAGAACATCATTAGCTTTCAGTGATGAAAAAGATCCGTATGATTATTTGAAACGTTTTTTTTATGCTATGTTTAATGGAAAACCTCCAAAATTACAAGAATTACATACTTTAGGATTTACTGTAAGAGAAATAGAAATATTAACCGGAATATCAAAAAGTAGTGTGTCACGAGAGTTGAATGGAGGTGAACATGAATAATGTTTTGACTTTACGCGGAAACCGCTTTGAGCATCGTTCACGTCCTTCTGGTGGTGGAGCAATTCAACTTCCGGGAAGAAGTTGTGTGAGACTAGACCATTTAAATGATTTGCATAATTTTCTTATAGAAGTTAGAAAATTTTGGGAAAATAATGACGTAATTGATGGTGTTTTGGTTAGTGTTTATTACAATAGAATTGTTTCTAAATCAAACAGAATTAACGGGTATTTAAATTCTATTAAAAATGAAAATCCGATTGATACGGTTGTAGGTGCACGATTTAATTCTGATAAAAATAAACATATAATTACTCATTTTATTTCTAGAGATAATTTAGATAAAACTATTGAAACATCGAAACAAGTTATTTCTATGTTTGGTGCGTTTTTCTCTAAAAGTGGAATTTCTACATCAGAATTTAACAAAGGTACAGTTTTCGATACATTACCTTATTCCGAATATTCTTTGAAGAAAACAATTTTTAAACAGTATTTACGTGATTCTTGTTTTGTTGAAAAATTTGGGGTTGAAACGATACGTGAAAAATCTTCTAATAAATCCGTAATTACCTTCTACGATGTTAAAGTGGATGCTACGGATATTTTGCAAAAGTTGGGTATTACTGTTCCACATTCTAGCATATTGGATAAAATGACAGTTTTGCTTGACGAGAAATATGTTGAGGTTATCTTAAATAAGATTCCATATCTTGTATCCATGGCTGTTGAAGATTTTTCTATGCTATCCCCGGATGATTTTAAATATTTGAATAGATTACCTACAAATAAAATTCCATCTCCAACAAATGAGCCAACAATAGGAGTTATAGATACTTTATTTGATTCGAGTGTGTATTTTAGTGAGTGGGTTGAATATCACGATCTCATATCTGATGACATACCTAAAGTTTCAGAAGATTACAGCCATGGAACAGGTGTAACTTCTCTTATTGTTGATGCACCCAATATTAATCCAAACCTTGATGATGGGTGTGGAAGATTTAAAGTAAGGCACTTTGGTGTGGCTCTCAATGGTGGGTTTAGTTCATTCAGTATAATACAAAATATCAAATTTATAGTTTCGCAAAATCTAGATATTAAGGTATGGAATTTGTCTTTGGGATCTGCAGAAGAAATCGCCGATAATAGTATTTCGATTGAGGGAGCTGTTTTGGATGAAATTCAATATGAATATGATGTAATTTTTGTTGTAGCAGGAACAAACTGCAAAATGAGAAATAACATCCGTAAAAAAATAGGATCTCCCGCAGACTCTTTAAATTCTTTGACTGTTAATGCAGTAGGTTTCGATGATTGCCCGACTGACTATACTAGACGAGGGGAGGTTTTATCGTTTTTTGTAAAACCAGATATATCTTATTATGGTGGCGACAGTCATGGATATATAAATGTTTGCCAACCTTTAGGTCTTGAGAAGGTATGTGGAACTAGTTATGCTGCCCCTTTGGTTTCAAGAAAATTGGCGTATCTAATCAATATCATGGGGTTAAGTAAAGAAGAGGCAAAAGCTTTACTTATTGATTCTGCCATATCTTGGAGAAGAAAAATTTCTTATGAAGACTCTATACTAATGGGACATGGCGTTATTCCAATAAAAATTAAGGATATTCTTAGTTCTTGTGACGATGAAATCAAATTTATTGTGTCAGATGTTTTTGACAAATTTGATACATATAATTACAATTTTCCAGTACCGATTTTTGATAAAAAATATCCTTACGTAGCAAGAGCGACACTTTGTTATTTTCCTAAATGTTCTCGTAATCAGGGAGTAGATTACACAAATACCGAATTAAAGATTACTTTGGGCCGTTTGCATGAGTCTAAACGTATAGCACCTATCAATAATGATATGCAATACCTAGAGGATGCTCCTAGTTATATTCGTGAAGACTCTGCGAGAAAGGAATTTAGAAAATGGGATAATGTCAAATGCATACGTGAGACTTTTACTGAACGAAAGAGGGCTAAAGATATTTTGAACGCATCAAATCCTCAATGGGGAATGAGTATACAGGCTGTTGAACGTTTAGGGAATAAAGACGGCAAAGGAATAAGATTTGGTGTTGTTGTTACGTTAAAAGAAATAAAAGGAGTTAATAGAATTGAGGATTTTATTAATCAAGCTTCGCTCAGGGGGTGGATTGTTAATAGGTTAGATGTTGAAAATCAAATTGATATTTACAAAGTATTAAGCGAAGATGTTGATTTTGAATAACTATATTTGTTTTAATAATTTTAGATTTAACACGTGGCTTTTTGTTGTTCATGGGATATTTATAATTTTGTTTATTTTGGTTTCTCCATGGAATTTTTGGGAATATATATGAGGTCAAGTTTCGAGATCGAGTAAGGGATTTTTCTTTGCTTTTCTATACGAATGTGTTTCTTATTTAGAACCTAAATTTTCGGCGATACTAGAATTATTAAGTACAGAGTAAAGAATAATTTTATTGTCCCTTATATGGAATATCCACCATTGCCGGTTGAAATTAACAGGGATGAGTTAATTATAAGCAGGAATAGTTATAGTTTACCAATAATTTCAGTAATGATTTCACCTAATACAGAAGAACCAAATATGGTGTTAG
Source organism: uncultured Pseudomonadota bacterium (assembly GCA_900315145.1). GTDB lineage: Bacteria > Pseudomonadota > Gammaproteobacteria > Enterobacterales > Succinivibrionaceae > Ruminobacter. The sequence goes on from OMYE01000052.1 coordinate 3,852, forward strand.
ATAGTATAAAAGCGTATCTACATTCACATGGTTATGATGTTGAGAAAATCCATTTTGGAAAATCCAAGATACCATTTAAACCAAGATAAAAATTGGTTATTAATCGAGTGGGGATTTTTTATGTTAAATAATATAGAAATGCATATTGTTCGATTAAGCGGCTCTTAGAAAATTTGATGCATGTCTTTAATGGTTTTTAGAGAACTATACACCTTTACATTTTTCGTTATTTTTCAATTATTTGGCTGACTAAGAAGTGTATAGTTAAACCGTGGTTAATAAATACTCTGATTATAAGCGAACTGGCTCACATATTTACTGTGACGCGAATTGCGATGTTTCTCAAAAGCCTTATAAATCAAGACGTTGCACACATTTTTACTACAGTTTGAGTTCGTATTAATTTCGTAGTGATACTAGAGCAGGATGTTTGAGGGGGCTGAATCATTCAACCAGCCACTGGCCGGCTGGCAGGTGGAGAAGGTTGAACAGGTTGCGCAAATGTTTGCCGGTGCGGTTTCCTTTAATCAGGATCTCGGGCTGTGGCATCTTGACTCACTGAAAAAAGCAAAGGAAATGGAACAGTTTCTTTCCGGAGCGGATTCTTTTGATTATACTGCCAACAGACTTCCTGTACTCAAAAGCAAGCAGAAAAGCATCTAAATCATAACGGCCTGAGAGCTTTTTGGAGAGTAAAAATGAGTTTGGATAAAGCTATCCTTCACGGGAAGGAATACAGAAAACAGTATACCGGATGCAGGGCGGTTGATAAATCCTGTAGAAATCACGGTGATTGTCCCTGGTGTCAAGGTAACAGACATTATAAGAATAATAAGAGAATGATCGGCTTAAAGGAATTATTAATTAATCTAAATGATTGATTAGAGTGACAATAAGAAATGTTGAATAGAGTCATTACGAGACTCTATTCAACAACAGATTACGAACTGTATTGATTGTTTATTTATTTGTACTATTTCGACACTTTTATGTATTTCATCAATCCGGAAAGGATATTACATTGAAACAGGTGCGGTTAAAAAGGTAAAACGGGTTACCTCTCCGAGGTTTTCCTGTTTTTCTGTAAGTTCGAAGTTCTGGTAAAATTGCATTAAACTGAAGTTTTGGCTTTTATGCAAAGAATCTCCGAAATTCTCCTGTTTTTCTATCAGTTCGTACTTCCGGCATAAGTGCATTAAATACTGGCTTTCGCTTATGTTCGAAACATCGGTATACATTTTTTCCTTGCCTAATGACAGAGCGTATCGAAGAAGCCGGGAGTCGAAGCCTTTTCCCTGAAACTGTCGTTTAATATAAAGGTTATCAATCCTGTTCCCGGTTATCGTGATAACTCCGGCTGTCTGATTATTGTACCTGATAGAAAGCAGTTTTCCGCCGTTTCTGATTGAAGATTCAATATTGCTTATTATTTGATCGTCTTCCCCTGTAATAATTTTATCTTTTTCATCCTTCGACATATGAAGATATTTTAAATTTCTATGATACCCGTCTGCCTTCTGGCAGATTTCACGCAACTGCTCTTTTGTCCCGTTATATTCTCCGCATACTATTGCACTTCCACTGCTCATTGCCGCAAGAAATTCAGAATCAGGATTACAATTTTGATAGTCGACACTGAAGGAAATATATTCAACAGAGTGATGATTATCTGTTTTTTCATCAATAATGTCCTGGACTGGCGCGTTGCATATTAACTGGTATTTACGGCGTTTGAAATAGAACATTTTACTTTCACACCTAAAGCATGAAATAATTCTGCCAATGTCGTTTGAGAAGTTTGCCGGCTTTAGCTCATTGATGTTTATGCTTTCCGGAACTTTATCATAGATCCCGTCAAATAATCTGAAACAGGCTTCGTAGTCTTTTATCTCCGGAACAATTGATGAATACGATTTTGCGGGGCAGTCAATCAGCTGCATTAAAATGTATTTCCCGTCACAGGCATGAAAATCCTCTTCGGACATTTCTTTCAAATGAACCCTGCTCAGGTTGTAATTTTTTCCGGCAGTTTGCAGCTGGACTGCTATAACGTCACCATTTTCAAATATACGGTCCTGGCATATATCGAGCTTGATTTTCTTTATAGGAGGCATGGGAGAGGTGATTTTTTCTCTGAACCTGGCCAGCACTTTCTTTCTTGCCTTGAGCATTTTTTCGCTTGACTCTGCCCATATATCGAGACCGAAGCCGGAGTCGATCATCTGTAGAGCTCTTTTTTTGACTTCATCTGTAAGGATACCTTTTTTCCACATATAATCTGCTAGGGAATAAACGTAATTGCACCATTCCTCAGGTTCGGATTCGTCAAACTCATTTTCACGAACATATTGATCAAGTACTGCAACAGCCTCATTCGGTTCGTATTTAAAAAAGGCTGCGGGGTATTCGTTTAACAAATCCGATGCAGTATCGTTTCCTGTAATGCTTTCGCTCCATGCCCCCATAAATGCTTTCCTTTTTCATTTTTTCAGCAGGCTTTATTTTTATCTGCCAGATTTAACAGACTTAAAACCTTATTGAGTAAACTATGCGGATACAACCATTAATACATTGATTTTTAAAAACGGTTAGATATGTGTTGTCTGATATACGTATACGACAGGAATAAATCTTATCAGTATAAATACTAGCTATACCATATATTGTTTTGGGTGTTTTGAAATATATCACATTTTTAAATAGATAGTATACTTTGTGCAGCTATTAACCTTTATGTCTGCATGGAGTACGTAGAGCTGTCTGCATACAGCATAATAGTTGTCCTGTGTCCTTTTTCTGTACTGAATGTTTTTTATCTTATTTTATTCCATTCGTTTCTATTTAATTTCATTTCATATTTTTTGTATTGAAGTATAAATGGAGACTTATATATGTTGCTGTAATGCAGGTAAGCTGATGGCAGATAATCCGTTAATTAAGCAGTTATTCATCCCGGCAACTAATCACTGCGAGGTCTGAAGAGTCGATTATTATCTCAATTTAATCAGTTAAAAACTGATAAAGTCCAAGAATTATATAAAAGGGCGGTAGAATAAAAGTATAAATAATAGACATCTCAAAAGGTGTTTTCTTAATAAATACGGTTTGGAGATAAAAATGATTTATAAAATTAATGATAACCTGCATAAAGCCAAATTCAGAATGCTGGCCATGGGAATGCTGATTTTGACCGGCGTCGGCTGTTGTCACGTATCCGAAGCTGATAATTCAGCAGTGAAGACTGAAACTGCTGTAACTCAGGATGTAAAACTGTCAGCGGATTCCTCCGGATTTGTGCTGCTGAGTGATGCTGTCCCTGATGCGATTCTTGAGATTCGTTACTATTCTACCTACAACTTTGTCGGTGACAGAATTGACGGATATGAAGAGCCGCTGGCCTTTTTAACCAAGGAGGCTGCTGCAGCCCTGAAAAACGTGAGTGATGAACTGATAACCAAAGGATACCGTCTTAAGATATTTGATGCGTACAGACCTCAAAAGGCTGTCACTCACTTCATGAACTGGGCTCTGGATGAAAAAGATGTACGCATGAAGAAGTATTTCTATCCTGAACTGGATAAAAAGGTTCTTTTTCCTCAAGGGTATATAGCCGAGCATTCAGGACACAGCCGCGGCAGTACCGTCGATCTTACGCTTTTCGATATGACCACTGAAAAAGAAGTAGATATGGGCGGGACTTTCGATTACTTTGGAGAACTCAGTCATCCTGACTACCGTAATATAACAGAGGAACAGTATAGAAACAGAATGCTACTGCGGGAGGTTATGCTTAAACACGGTTTTAAACCGCTGGTTGAGGAATGGTGGCATTTCACTCTTGCTAATGAACCGTATCCTGATACTTATTTTACGTTCCCGATTAACAGTAATTCTCTCTGATATTCCGGAAAGGACTTTTTTGCTAGGTTTTAAACATACCTGCAACTGAAGATAGTGGCCTCATTGAGGCCACTATCTACTACGGCATAGAATAATGATGAGTATACGTTAAAATATAATCAGTAGAATATCTGATGTGGTAACTGTAACTGTACAGCTTTTGAATCAGGTTACAGTCAGCAGCCTCCACCCAGTACGTCAATCAGCAACTGTAATGATCCTGCAGTTCAGACCTGTCTTTTCTTTGATTTCCTCAATAACCTCGTTCAGAATGTGCTGTTCTGCCCTGGAGGTTTTTAACTGTACCTCTCTGTTTCCCGGCATATAGGATGGATTTTTCTTCAGTGTAAGTCCTGCCCGTTCAGCTGCATTGGCAGCTATAGCCAGTACCAGATTCTGCATTACAGTCCCGCTGCTTACAATACGCCAGCCGGTGTATTGCGCCATGATTTTAATTCTGTCGGCATAACGCCAGGCAACTTCACCGGTGATAAAGGTAAGCTCGATATATTTTCCAATATGGTCGTTTTTAATTCCAGCCTTCTGCAGTGGAATATTTTCTTTGCTGCAGAAGCTGCGGATATAGGAAAAAGCCTCGTTCTGCTCCATAGGGGTATCTCTGTCAGCTGGTGTGAAGTCTGTTGCAGGAATGTCGGTATTTACAGAGACAGAGGCTTTTCCGGCACTGCTGTTTTCAGTCAGTTGCAGGGTCCATCCGGTTTCAGACTGAAACTTATCTCTTAGAGGTTGATCTGATTTTTTTAAGCCGGAAAGGGTAAGCTGGTAACTTTTACTGGTTTCGAAATAACTTATTTTTTCAATACGATCCTCAAACAGGGAATGAAGAAGCTGCTGCATTGAAGAATGATCGGAGGCCGGATGGATGGAAACCGACCATTTGGTCTCCTCTGTAAAGCACTCCGCAGCAGTTTCGAATTCTTCCATGTTTATTGCATCCGGGAATACAAAACGCAGTACAACCTTCTTTTCATCAGGATAAATCCCCGCTTTTTTATAGCCTAAAAATGAAAAATGCTTTGCCGTAAGATCTGTAACCATCTGCAGGTTCAATTCCTTTGGGGCTCCGGCATCTCTGATTTCCTGTTCTGTTGCAGGGTGGAACAGGAAAAAATGCAGATCGTCAGAGGCGAAACAGATGCTGTCCAGCAGCATTTTCTGCCATACGGTAATTTCTTCAGGGGATGCAGATTGTCTGCCGTACCAGATTTCCATAAGCTGCTGAGCCTTAAACTTCCGCTCAGGATAATGTTCCATGACAAAAAGACGCAGCTTTTCCAGACCGGATTCATCCGGCGTTTCGGTTTCATTCATAGTCCGGGGCCATCTGAAGCTGGTCTGTTTGCGGGTGACCCGGTAGGAAATATCTTTGATATCTCCGCAGGACGGCATGTAGACACCGCGAAGATGTTCTCCGGTGATAAGACTGGCAACGGCAGGCATGACTTCTGAATCCCCGTGAACCAGAAATACATCCCGTGGACTAAGTCTGGTGAGAAGTGCCAGGATTTCCTCCTGGTCTCCGTGGGCCGAAAGACCGACCTTGCAAACCTGGGCCTTTACCGGAATGCTTCGCCCGGAAAGTACGATGCTTACAGGTTCGGCATCTGGATCCTGACTTGTTGTTCTTGCCTTTTCCACGTCATCGGCGAGTTTCATGAGCGCCCGTCCGGGAGCCTCCTCGTCCTGATATCCGGTAATAATAACCAGGCCATCCTCCCGAGGAAGAATTTTTTCAGCATAGAGAACACTGGGGCCTCCGCTCAGCATACCGGAGCTGGCAACAAATACGGCTGGACCTTCCTGCTCTAACAGCTTATTGCGATCTGCAGAAGGAAGCACCGGCTGTACATCAGCGGAATAGAAGGGGTCATGGCCTTTGATGATACTTCGTGCCAGTTTGCTTTTCAGACTTGCCGGAAAACGGCTGTAGACACGGCAGATTTCCCGCACCATACCGTCAACGTAAACGGGAACCTGCGGTATAACTCCGCGGTTCATTCCGGTGCGCAGCAGCAGGATTACCTCCTGAGCGCGACCGAGAGCAAAACTCGGGATTAGCACTTTTTTACCAGCTGTGACGGCTTCAGCCACCATTTGAATCAACCGGTTTTCCTCCACCTGACGATTGGAATGCAGACGATCGCCGTATGTGGTTTCCACAATGCACAGATCCGGACGGAGCTTCGGAATGCGGATTCCTTCAATGGTCTGCTGTGAAAAAGCTGCAAAATCTCCTGAATAGAACACCGTGCCGTCTGTGGTTTTGAGATAAATACAAGCAGCTCCGGCGATATGCCCGGCCGGATAGAAAACAAAGGAGATGTCTGGAAATATTTCTTTTTCAACCTCTTCAGGCAGGGGAATAATACGTTCCATCATGGCAGTAACATCCGCTTCGCCATAGAGGGGGATTTCCTCCTCCCTCATGGACATGATTTTCAGAGAGTCCTGCAAAAGAACCCGACTCAGCTCCATAGTCATGGGAGTCATATAAATCGGTGCGTTAGGATATGCCCGTGATATCAGGGGGAGTGACCCGATGTGGTCCATGTGGGCATGGCTGATAATGATGGCATCAATGCCGCCCATTTCCTGTATGAGCCTGAAATTAGGCAGAGGATCCTTGTTTCCGCTCTGACGGATTCCTGAGTCAAACAGGATTCCTCTGTCCTGAATACGAATGCAGATACAGCTTCCGCCTACTTCCCGGGCTCCGCCGGCAAATCCTAGTTTCATAAATTTGTTCTCTTTTATGTAATCTGACAGTTTATCCGGCAGTAAAATGATCTGTGTGTTGCGATACCGTTCCATACAATGCATGCTGTAGTGTAAGGAAAATAATTGGTGCCGGTTTCTGTATATGGTGTTATTCCTTGCGTTGAATACGTATGATTATATCATGGTTTCTTTGCGGGATAGAATTCCTGATATGTGTGTTATAAGCTTTGCGGTGTTAAGCTTTATAATCTGAGGCATAGTGTTTACCAGATCTACTAAGGTTAAACAGTACTGCACACAGGATGCCGAGGAAAAACCGTATCATGCCCGAGATTAGGCTGTTTTCGGAGAACGAGTTGATGTATTTATTCAGCTCTCTTCGTTTATCATTGATTTTTTGTGCATTTCAGACTGATGTTTAAAAAAGGCCTTTTGAAAATCTTCTCAGCCCTTGTATCAATAAACAGTATGGCTTTTAACAGCTCAGTAGTAATCATCGTCACGTTCGTAATCAGACTGATAAGTGTCGCAGTCATAATTGATAAGTTTAAGACCAAACTTTTCGAAGAACTCTTCGATCTCATCCTCACCTTCGTCAGGAAAATCATCCATATACGGTTCATAATAAGGTTCACCGGTCACCCAGTTTTCAAGTCTGTCCTGAATAACCTTATCCAGTCTGTCTTCAATTTTTTCGCACAGTTCTTCAGCCTTAACAAAAGGATTTTCTTTAAGAGCATCCTGAATCAACGGCTTCAGCTTATCAGGATCTGCAACTGCGTAAGTAAGGTTAATAGTACAGGAACAATCGATGTGAACTCCGCGACTGTGCCAGGTGCTTTCACCGGAAAAACAGTGCTCCCATTCACCGCTGCACAATTCTCTGAAGCCTTCATGCTTACGGTCTTTCCACTCTTTGCGGTTGTCTTTGGAGAACAGTTTCCTGTACATATCAGCCAGCAGCATGGAGGTATCATCATTAAGAAGACATTTTGCCCGGATAACCTGAGCAAGTTCATCCCTTGTTTTCTTTACCGGTTCCTTATGGATTGAAGCAAGGATCGTAACAAGTACAGCTGCGCATAGAGAAGGCGAAACATCATCCTTGATCATCCTGGTGTAGACACTGTACGGATATTTTGAAAGGTAATCGATTCCTTTCTCGCTGATAATGTATTTAAGACTGTCTGCGAGTTCTGCATCTGTTTCCATGAATTTTTTCCTTATTTCCGGGATTTCTGTTTAAATGCAGGTGAAATTATAGCATGACCATGCTGTATGAATTAAAACTATTAAGAATCGCTCACAAGTTCTGACAGCATCAGATAATGTATTGTTTCTTTCCACCTGGTTGGTCAGGTTTGCAACTAACTTCACTGATGAAATCTTCTGCCTGGAGATATAGGGTATATGAGGTAGGTCGTATAGATTTCCTGAATGAAGGTCATGCCTTTGAATGGATTATCAAAAACGGCTGATAAATATGGAGCTTAACAACTCCTTCTTGACCTGTAATCCGGCGTTATCACCCGTAATGGCTTTCGAGAAAGGACTCTCTTCTATGGTAAGCACAGAAAAGAGGATGAGGCAATTAAGCCTGAAATGGATGCTGTCGGAAAAATGGCGGATTATCTTATTTCACGCCATTGTGTAGCAACAGTAAAATACTCCGGTATAAATTATTGGACGTATCAAAAATGGACAAAAGCATAATATCACAGAGCCTGTAACTCCATTCTGATTAATCATTATCAGAAGAGTCCGGACTAAGTTTTTTGAATGCGGTTACCAGGTGTTCAAGAAACCTTTCTACAATAGGTGTGAAAACCTGAAATTTTCGCCAGATTAAATATGTCGGGGTACTGAGTTCCGGATATAAAGGGATCCATACAAGCCCGTTTTCCGGACTGGTATCAACCAGTCCTTTGTATGTCAGCATAACTGCAATATTCTCCCTGACAAATCTGGAGCCGTTATAGGCAAGATTAACCGTATCAGTAACTTTAAGTTCGCTTGCCTGATCGCCGCACCAGCCTGAAATTTCCTCAGAGAGTCCCTGTGTTGAGATAATTATGTTATGAGGGAGCAGATCATCAATGGTGATTTTATCCATAGCTGCCAATTGATGGTCCCGGCGAACCACCATCCCCCAGATGTCGTCAGCCGGATAACGGATGTAGTTGTATTTGTCGGTATCCGGTAAACCGGAAATAATTACAAAATCAAGAAGACCTCCGTCCATCTTCTCGGTCACCTGTTCAGTCATGCCACTGGTGACATGACAGCGCAATCCCGGATATTTCCGGCGAAAGGCAAGCAGTTCCCGGGCAAAGATATCGATGTGGCAGGTTTCCGGAGCACCGATATGAACATCTCCGCCGATTATGTCTTCAATATCTCTGAATTCCTGTTTGGTTTTATCCACGAGAGAAACTATGTCTTCCGCTCTGTTACGGAGTAATAAGCCTTCTTCCGTGAGCTTCATTCCGCCTCCAATCCTTTCAAAAAACGTACACCCGAATTCAGATTCCAGTTCCTTCATTTGTTTGGAAAGGGCAGACTGGGTAATAAACAGCATTGCTGAAGCCCTTGTCATGTTTCCTGTTTTGGCTACCATAAGAAAATTTTTAAGAAGTTTCAGATCCATGTTCCAGTTATCTCCGACCTAATATGTAGTTTAATACATTATTCCATAATAGAATAATGTATTATGAATTTTTACCATTTGTAATTATAGGATGATTTTCTTATACTTAAGTAAAGAGAATTCTGAATTTATAAATCAGTTATCAGATTCTTTATTATAAATTTCAATGTATTGACATCATTGTAAGAAAATAGGGAGGCTGTTATGAAACCGCTTAAATTAATAGGTGCAGTAGTTGCAGCAGCAATGCTCACGGGAGTAACAAACATCATGGCATATGACATTCCTGTATCTGTTATATCAGATGCTTCACAAATGAAGAAATCTTCAATAGAAAACCTGAAGGATGATACCAGAGTTTTCAAAATCAATAAAAATATTCAGGTTATGAAGGTTGTTTTTACGAACCACTACGGCTTTGATGTCGCCGGACATCTCTACCTTCCGGAAAACTTTGACAGTTCAAAAAAATACAGTGCCGTAGTGATTTCCGGTCCGTTCGGTGCGGTCAAGGAACAGGCGTCAGGTCTTTATGCTCAGGAACTGGCATCAAGAGGTTTTGTAACAGTAGCCTTTGATCAGTCTATGACCGGGGAGTCCGGAGGGAGCAGACGCGATATGGCCTCTCCTGATATTTTTACAGAGGATTTCAGTGCAGCAGTGGATTTTATCAGTAATCTGAAGTTTGTTGATCCTGAAAAAATAGGTGTGGTAGGGCTGTGCGGTCTTTCCGGAATGGCTATCACAGCAGCTTCAAATGATATAAGAATCAAAGCTGTTGTGACATCAGCAATGTATGATATGTCAGAAAGCATCAGCGATCACTACAAA
>OMYE01000103.1 GCA_900315145.1 uncultured Pseudomonadota bacterium
GAATGTACATTCTTTGGCTAGCGCATTTGAGGATTTTGAGAAGCTGGAGTATGTGAATATTAAAGACACCTCCGGTGTTACTGATATGCATCGAATGTTTTGCAATGCCACATCATTCAATCAGCCTATTGGAAACTGGAATACTTCAAACGTTACTGATATGTCTGACTTGTTCTGCGGTGCCGACTCCTTCAATCAGCCAATCGGTAGCTGGGATACCTCCAAGGTTACAGATATGTCACGCATGTTCTGTGGGGCCAAATCCTTCAACCAGCCAATCGGTAGCTGGGATACGTCGAAGGTTATAGATATGTCTAACATGTTCTGCTGTACCAGCTCCTTCAACCAGTCAATTGGAAACTGGGATACATCGAAGGTTACGGATATGATGAGTATGTTCCGCAATGCCATATCATTCAATCAGCCAATTGGAAACTGGGATACTTCAAACGTTACTGATATGTCTGACATGTTCTGCTGTGCCAGATCCTTCAACCAGTCAATCGGTAGCTGGGATACGTCGAAGGTTATAGATATGTCTAACATGTTCTGCTGTACCAGATCCTTCAACCAGCCAATCGGCAGCTGGGATACTTCCAAGGTTACAAATATGTCACACATGTTCAGCGGTACCGACTCCTTCAACCAGCCAATCGGCAGCTGGGACACGTCCAAGGTTACGAATATGTCACACATGTTTAGCGGTACCGACTCCTTCAACCAGCCAATCGGCAGCTGGGATACCTCCAAGGTTACGAATATGTCACACATGTTCAGCGGTACCGACTCCTTCAACCAGCCAATCGGTAGCTGGGATACCTCCAAGGTTACGGATATGTCATACATGTTCTGTGAAGCAAACTCCTTCAACCAGCCAATCGGCAGCTGGGATACCTCCAAGGTTACGGATATGGGACACATGTTTAACGAAGCCGGATCCTTCAACCAGCCAATCGGTAACTGGGATACCTCCGAGGTTACGAATATGGGACACATGTTTAATGAAGCCGTAGCCTTCAACCAGCCAATTGGGAACTGGGATACTTCCAATGTTGTGCTTATGGGTGATATGTTTATGTACGCAATATCATTTAATCAACCGATAGGTAACTGGAATACATCTAATGTTAAAATAATGGCTGGTATGTTTTTTGGTGCTATATCATTCAACCAACCAATCGGTAACTGGGATACTTCGAAAGTTACGGATATGACAGACATGTTCTTCTATGCCAAATCCTTCAATCAACCAATCGGTAAATGGGATACTTCAAAAGTTAAGTATATGAGTTGGATGTTTAATTTGGCTAAAAAATTCAATCAGCCAATAAATAATTGGGATATTTCTAATGTTGAATACAAACAAGGCATGTTTAAAAGAGCCTTTTCTTATAAACATCCAAGACCAAAGAAGATTAAATAACTCTAAGGTTCAATATGAACAGGAATCCCATATTAAACTCTCCTGATGACATAACTGATGAATAGATCCAGCAAATCATCGATAACAACCTTGATTCACTGACAATAAATTATGAATTTGCCCAAAAAAAGTTAGATAAATGGACAACAGATAATTGGATAGATAAGTTAGCGTAACGGGTAATTTGCCCACCCCCAAAAAACAGATGCGAATCAATCCTTTTTGGAGAGCCGATAAAATCACCTTCGTAAATTTAAATTTCAGTGATTCAATCTGTTTAAGATAAGACCTTATCTGCATCCTTTATCTATCTATTCCTATCCATGGCATCTGACAGGATCACATCTGATACCTGCACCATGAGACCTAGATTCGGAACATAATACCGGTACCGAGCTTCCGGAGATCCGGACTCTCACTCCTAAAAAAGCATTAAAGAATACGACAGAATATTTTTTTGTATTTCATCATCCGAAGGCTCAAGGCTGTTCTGGCTGTAATTCTTATTATTACGGCAGGTATCCTGAAGCTGATGTTATTCAGGTGATAAATATCAATAATCTGTTTCACGATAAATTTAATAGCAAAAGAAATACTTTTCATCCCTTACCTAATAGAAAATCTGGGATGGCATACCTTTTCCTTAACTAACACTACCTTCACAATGTTTCCTGCTATCCCGTAAATCAATCTTTTCCATCAGTCGGATTCGCATCTGTTTTCCCATTAAGTCTCTTTATGCAGTTACCTTTATAAAGAATTACCGTGCAATTCATCGTTTTTATATTTAATCTATTTTTTATCCTGGTATTACCAATTGATAGATGTTAGACTGTTAGAAGTGTAGCAGCTGACAGTTGATTGTGAACCGGATATTTTACAGATCACAGCAATGCTCTCAGTACCAGTCATAATTTAATAAGCTATCCTGAAGTTTTTTTCAGGTGGAGTTGATGTTATATGTTAAAAGACGGTCTTTACGAACAGCTTATAAACGGCATTATTGAAAAAGAACTCGATCCATCAAAAAAAATTATCAGTACCAGAAGACTGGCTGAGGAACTCGCGGCCAGAACCTTATCAAGATACGTCGCCGAGGTTGTTGAAATAGGTCTGAATAACTGTCCGGATCTTATCTCTCAGTTGAATCTGACCAATAATCTGATATCCAGAATCAAAGATGAAACACATCTTGCGGAAATTGAAGATTATGCCGTTACTGTTGACAGAGAAAATAACAGTGTCCATGAACTGTTATCCGTCTATGACCGGACCAATAACGTCGCATCCATTAATGGTGAAAAAACTGCTGACAGACCGGTAACCTCTCTGGTTGAATCTAGTTTGTTTACCGGAGCTAATTCAGAACTGAACAAGGAACCTCAGCTATTTACGGAACTTCAGCATGAAATCAATTCTGCCGATCGCATTGAAATGATAGTTTCATTTATCAGATGGGCCGGCATCCGTTTAATTCTGCCGCAGCTTGAGAAATTTACCGGTAGAGGCGGAACCTTAAAAATCATCACCACATCATATATGGGCGTCACCGAGACCAAAGCCGTCGAGGAACTGGCCAAACTCCCTAATACCGAGATAAAAATATGCTATGAATCCAAAAACATCGGACTGCACGCCAAAGCCTATGTATTTTATCGTAACACCGGATTCTCAACAGCCTATGTGGGTTCCTCCAATCTTTCAAGAAAGGCCATGTCCTACGGTCTGGAGTGGAATCTCAAGATAACTAAAAAGGACCTGCCGAAAACCTTTGACAAGATTGAAGAAACCTTTGATATATACTGGAATTCAAAAGAGTTTAAATTATTCAACATTACCGATGATACCGACCGTGAACTGTTGAAAAAGGCACTTAACAAAGAAAAATACGGCGAGACTGAAACCGGCAGTAATGCCTTTTTCTTTGATATCCGCCCGTATACCTATCAGCAGGAGATTCTTGACAGATTAGAAGCGGAAAGAGAGGTTCGCGGCTTATACAGAAATCTGATTGTTGCAGCCACCGGTACCGGAAAAACAGTTATCTCGGCATTTGACTACCGTAACTACTGGAAAAAAACAGGTCTCAACTACCCTAAACTGCTTTTTGTAGCTCATCGTGAAGAAATCCTTAAGCAGAGTTTAAATACTTTTAGAACAGTTTTAAGAGATAACAATTTCGGTGAACTGCTTGTAGGTACCAATCAGCCTGAAAACGGCATTGATCATCTTTTTGTATCTATTCAGAGCTTTAATTCCAGAAAATTAACGGAAACAATATCAGAAGACTTTTATGATTATATCGTGGTGGACGAATTTCACCACGCCGCAGCACCTACATACCAGTCACTGCTTACCCATTTTAAACCGAAGATTCTGCTAGGACTTACCGCAACTCCGGAACGTATGGACGGAGGCGATATTTTAAAATATTTTGAAAACCGTATTTCCGGGGAAATCCGCCTGCCTGAGGCAATAGAAAGAGGTCTTCTCTGCCCGTTTCAGTATTTCGGGGTGTCAGATTCAGTTGATTTATCAGAAATCAAATGGACAGCCGGAGGTTATGATAAAAAGGAGTTATCCAACGTCTATTCCTTGAAAAAGGAAATTGCCGATCGAAGAGCGGATTCCGTCGTAAAAAATCTCCTTCATTATGCTGCTGATATTGCCGAGGTTAAGGGCTTGGGATTCTGCGTTTCAGTTGAACATGCGCAGTACATGGCGGACTTCTTTAACAGCCGTAATATTCCGTCAATGTGCCTTACCGGAAATACTGATGACGATATCAGAAACAACGCGAGGAATCTTCTGGTTAAGGGCTGTATTAATTTCATATTTGTGGTGGACATATACAACGAGGGCGTCGATATCCCGGAAATCAATACCATCCTGTTTTTAAGACCTACAGAATCATTAACCGTATTTCTGCAGCAGTTAGGCCGCGGACTGCGACTCTCTGAAAACAAGGACTGCCTGACTGTTCTCGATTTTATCGGTCAGGCTCATAAAAAATACAATTTTGAGGATAAATTCAGAGCTCTATTAACCAGAACAAAAAGAGGTCTTACTGACGAGGTTAAACGCAATTTTCCTTCAGTACCTAAGGGATGCTACATCACTTTGGAAAAGACGGCTGCTAAATATGTTCTGGACAATATAAGTCAGTCATACAGTACTCAGAAAGGCATCATGGCCAGAATGGCGGTATTCACCGATGAAACCGGGAAGGAACTTACCTTAACAAATTTTCTGAGTGTATTTAAACTAAGTCCCAAGGTGTTCTACCGCTACAAGAGATCGTTCTACGAACTGGCATCAGACGCCAAAGTTCTCCCTGACAGTACCGGAAACTATTCTGTTTTTGATGCCAGAAACTGGTACAAAATTGCCTGTATCAACTCTCGTTTATGGATAGACTTTCTAATATCATTTTTATCAGATCTCAGGGATAAAACAGTTAAGTCCCCTGTCATTGATTCTATTCCGGAGGAGAATCTTGCCACCCTGTCCGTTTATGAAAAAAGAATGCTGGGTATGTTCTGTATCAGTCTGTGGGATAAACTGGACAACAACATCTCCTCTTCTGAGATGCTGCACAATCTTATGGAACTTGCTTCTTCCGGACAGGTACTTAACGAAGTTCTGGAATTATTGCAAATCAACAAAAACCGCATTGATTTTGTGGATCAGGATGTTCTGCGTGAGCAGAATATCCCTTTACATCTTTACTGCGAATACACCAGAGATCAGATTCTATCCGCTTTCGATGATCCAAAACCGCAGAACGTGCGTGAAGGTGTTAAATACTACAGCGGGCATAAAACCGATATTCTGCTGGTGACTCTTAATAAATCAGACAGGGATTACTCCCCTTCAACCATGTACGAGGACTACTCCATTAACGAAAATCTTTTCCACTGGCAGAGCCAGAGTACCACAAGTTCAACATCTGCAACAGGTCAAAGATATATTAATCACGCCAGAACAAATAACACTGTTCTGCTGTTTGTCCGTGAAGCCAAAAACAACAGCATGTCAAAATTTACGGAAAACTATACGTTTTTAGGACGCGTCTTTTATGAATACCATACCGGCAGCAAGCCTATGAGTATAGTCTGGAGACTGGAGAAACCGATACCTTCAAAATTCATCAAAAAGACCAGCAAAATGATGGTCGGTTAGTACTCTAATCCCAAAATAATGAAACCGGCCCCATAACACTTAACCTCTCCAAACTTAATGACATACTCATTTGAGCACAGAATTATTATCCGTGATATGCAATTAAACTTAAAAGGAGCTGATGGCAAAACCTTAATTACTGCCATCTAATTTAACGGCTATACGCGGATTATTCAACATTTATCTGATGTTTATCCATATAGTATTAAACCGGAATGTATTTTATGTCGGCGGTATTTACCTCCGGCGCATCATTCTCTTTAAACATTTTAATCTCACCGGCTGTTATCTCTCTATTTTGTAACAGCTGTAACAACAAATGATACTCAGTCCGAAGTTAAGTAGATCAAAGTGACAGAAATCCAGGCAGCGGTATGATAAAATCATATTATGGATGGTACATTGCCGTCCGTTTTGCAGACACCGCACTTATAACGGAGAAAAATCAGATGAACAATCACTGCACCCACGTAAAAAAAATGATAGCTCCGATTGTAATAACCGTTATTGCCGTAATTTATTACATGTTTTATTTCGGGATTATTATTTTTGAGGTGCGTAATACTCCATGGCTAATTCTGCTCGGAATTGTCCCGATTGGACTGGCTGTAGCTATGATATACGTCTGCATACAGAGAATTCGTGAAATTGAGAATGGAGAAGAGGATGATCTTAGTAAATACTGATTACATTTCCGGTAAGGAACTTGAGATGCTGGGCATAGTCAAAGGCAGCACCATTCAGGCAAAGCACGTCGGACATGACATTCTGCAGGGGCTTAAGAATCTTGTCGGGGGAGAACTTTCAGCTTACACCGAAATGATGAACGATGCCAGAGCATTAGCTACAAAGCGCATGGTTGCAGAGGCTACAGCGATGCATGCTGATGCCATCGTTAACATACGCTACACCAC
>OMYE01000051.1 GCA_900315145.1 uncultured Pseudomonadota bacterium
CGGAATATAACTTCAGCAGTTCAGTTCTACTTCTTTTTTTCCGGAAAAAGAATTGCTGCCACCTCAGGATACTTATCCACATAATGGAATGTTACCCCTTCTTTTACATAATCAGGAAGTTCGGCAACATCCGCCTCATTAGCCTTTGGAACAATAAGGGTATATATACCCACACGCTTGGCGGCAATAACCTTCTCTCTTATACCTCCTATTGCCAGTACACTGCCGGTTAATGACAGTTCCCCGGTCATAGCCACGTTCTTTACCGGAGCACGTTTAAGCACCAGTGAAAGCAGAGCACTGGCCATGGTTATACCGGCACTCGGACCATCCTTAGGAGTAGCCCCTTCAGGGACATGAAGATGAATATCAGCCTTTTCAAAATAATTCTCTTTTACATCCGGGGCAAGTTCATGAAGATGAGATGATACATAGCTTAACGCAATGGAGGCAGATTCCTTCATCACATCACCAAGGTGACCTGTAAGCTTGAATCCTTTGGCATATTCATCAACAAGTTCAGCCTCTACAGGCAGGGTTGCCCCGCCTAAAGAAGTCCAGGCAAGACCGGTGACAATACCCACCCCGTGAAGAGTCTTTTCTCTGGTAAACGGAGCCACCCCCAGATACTCATTGACATTCTTAGCGTCAACAACCACCTTGTCCGTCTTTTTCTCAACCAGACTTACCACGCCCTTGCGGATAATCTTGGAAATATTCTTTTCCAGATTTCTAACCCCGGCCTCACGGGCATACTCATCAATAATCTTGCGGATGGCAGCACTGTTAATACTGATTTCCCCGTTTTTAATACCTGCTTTTTTCAAAGCCCGCGGCAGAAGATGCTTTTTGGCAATCTTAAACTTTTCCTCAGCGAGGTATCCGGACAGTCTGATGGTATCCATTCGGTCAAGAAGTGCCGGCGGTATGGTATCAAGCGAATTGGCCGTGCAGATAAACAGACACTTGGAGAGATCAATCTTCACGTCCAGATAATGGTCACGGAAGCCGTTGTTCTGCTCCGGATCAAGAGTTTCAAGGAGAGCACTTGCCGGATCCCCCTGATAGCTCTGACCGAGCTTGTCAATTTCATCTAGCATGATTACCGGATTCATAACTCCGGTTTCCTTCAGAGCCTGAACAAGCTTGCCCGGAAGCGCACTGACGTAAGTACGGCGATGTCCCTTTATCTCCGCTTCATCGCGCATGCCGCCCAGACTGAATCTGTAGAAAGGTCTTCCCAGTGCTCTGGCCACTGACTGGCCGATAGATGTTTTACCTACTCCCGGAGGACCTACCAGGAGAAGTACCGCTCCGGTGAATTCCTTCTTATAGCAGCCAATTGCCAGAAACTCCAGCACACGCTCCTTGACATCCTTCAGTCCTTCATGGTCATCCTCAAGAATCTTTCTGGCATGAGCCAGGTTGAAATTTTCTTTGCAGTACTTACCCCATGGCACATCAGTAAGCCAATTGAGATAGTCACGACTTACCGCATATTCGGCACTCTGGGTTTCCAGCACCTGCATGCGCTTCAGTTCCTCCTCAAAGCGCTTTTTGATGGATTCATCAGGATTAAGCTTTTTCATCTTCTCACGGAACCCGCGGATGTCCAAGGTCTTATCATCAACGACAAGTCCCAGTTCCTTCTGAATCTCCTTAAGCTGCTCCTTGAGGAAGAACTCCTTCTGTCTGGTATTGATCTTCTCGGTAACAGCAGACTTGATATTCTGTTCAAGCTTGGTGCTGGCAAGCTCCTTCTCAATAAGATTGAGAGAAAGCTTCAAACGGGGAATAAGCTCAACCGTCTCCAGTACTTTCAAAAGCTCTACCGGAGAGGATGTGGTTATTGAAGCGGCACAGTCGGCAAGCAGAGACGGATCGTTAGGATTAAATCTCAGCAGATACTGCTTCAGTTCCTGATGGAACAGGGGATTTATGGTTATCAGCTCGCGCATTGCCGTGATAATGGCAATACCGTATGCCTTAACCTCGATTTCCTCTTTGGTATGCGGTTCCGGAATATTCTCCTTAGGATAGGTAGCGGCAGCATCATAGCAGCCGGCGGCATAAGTGATGTCACTTAATCTTACACGGGCTACCCCCTGAACAACTATCTGCAGTTCAGTCCCCACTCTTGCCTGCATTATTCTGACAAGACAGGCCATGGCGCCTTCCATGGACCCGGCATTAAGTTCTGATTCCAGCTCGGACTCCGGTCTCGGTACCACCGCCATCATCTTTTCAGGTGATTCAACGACACTGGTAATGGTGGCCGCCCATTTAGTGGCCAGCTGCACCGGCATGATTTCACTTGGAAGAAGAGGACGTCCGTACACCGGAATAATCTTGAGTCGTAAAGGTCTGGCCTTTTCCGGAACAGTCAGAAAACTTCCGGTTGCCGGTGCATCATCAGCTTCTTCGTCAGCCACCTCACCGGCATCATGGATTCCGGATGATGCTTCACGTTCCGCACTGTCAGCATCGTCCTGACTACTGTTGCTGTTCCCGCCGTTGTCTCCGGAAGACTCTGAATCAACCCGGGCTTTACCGCTTAATGCTTCTTTTTCTTCTTCAGTGTTAACACCGGTGGTATTCTGATTATCATCCGCTACCGCTGCATCTGCCGTCTTCTTTTTAAGAGACGGCTCCTTATCCGATACCCCGGTTCCACCGGAACCTTTTCTGCCGGAGGATTTACGTACGGAGCTCTTTCCGGTTACGTTTTTTTCTCCGTCAGCAGGAGCTGCCGCTCCCGCTTTAACAGTCTTTTTAGCTCCGGTTATAGAACCGGCCTTTGAATTCTTTTTAGCACCGGCGGTTTTTCCGGCGGTTCTTTTTACAGACTTTTTAGCTTTGGCTGTACTGGCATTATCCGCAGCTGTTACTTCATTGTCATTATTACTGCTATTATCCGACATTTCCAATATCCATTAAAACATTCAACACACTTATTAAGTGTGGTCTGAAAATGGCAAATTCAAGTATTATCTGCTTAACTGCGGGATATTACCTCTGATCCCCCCGGGATTAACATCCGGTACAGTATTAAATTATGCCGGATACAGTTTAAGTTCTTGTAAAAATCCCGTTTCCGGCAACAGAAATACCATCAGCCCCCCGGAATTTCCGGAAATATCCATTCAAGTCCCCTCCCCATGACGCCATTGTCAACTATACGGATACCAATATCATAAAATAATTTTTATACGTTACATCTTTCAATAATAAAGATAAAAATAAAATAATCATCACAAAACTTTTTTATAATCTGAAATCAGGGTATAATGCTTAAATTCCATGTTCCCCACCCCATAGGTCTCTGATTATCTAAAGGAGCTTTTCAGAAGGATTGCCGGTTTTTTATAAGGATTGTCTAATCTTCTGAATAATTGCTGAATTTTCAGAAACAATACAGTATCAGCAGAGGCAGTTACAGACCTTCTGCATCGTTCCTGAATTTACAGGAATACAAATGAGTTTTCATAAATACTCATATACAAAGAGTCAGATGGTCCAGAGGGAATACTTTTTTAAAATAAATTTTTTTCATGTTTAATGAACAGAACATTCAACTGATATCATCAGCAGATCTGACAGTTGAGTTCTTTTTTAGACAGCCTCTGACGGACGGTATGATGAGTTTGGTTGATAAAGAAGCGGATGTTTCCGGTAAAGATTTTATTGTAGAAAACCTTAACAGCTTTTTTCTCATGTTTCGCAAGAGAAACAGCAATGCGGAAAAAATCTGCCGGGATATCCACGAATACTGTGAAAACTACATAACCGCAAGTAGCAGATATCCGACAGATCTCTACCCTAAAGATACAGCACCGGCGGCCGGGCTTATGAACTACATTGACTGTATCGTATGCATGTCAATGATTTCCAAAATCATGAATATTGATACCCTGGAGCTCACTTCAGTACATGAACACTGGTTTAATCCAGTCAGAAAACCAGATATCATTCCGCATTTCACCATGGAGCCGGCTCCGGAACTTCCGGTTATAGAGAGAATTCTCTCTATGCTTAACCGGCATCAGCTCTTCAGTGCCCTTTCAAGAAAGTTAGGAAACAACTGCCATCAGAACTCATCGGATGTAAGTTACGACAACCGTCTTAGTAATTTCGACTATTTCGTTAAATCCTCCGACTTAAACAGTCCGTACCGCAATGATGAACCGGCATCCACCATTAAGATAAGCAGCAGTGAGTACGGACTTACCATCAGTAACTCTCAGGTCAGCGGCAGAATTCCGGAATTCAACACTATTTTCACCGTTATGGATTTATTCCATGTGGAAAACACTCTGCTTGTATGGAATTCCGATACCAGCCCGCTGGCCAGAAACATGCAGAATGTCTTTGACCACGCCTGTACCCGCGGAGCGGAATATCTGGTAGGACTCAATAACACTGAAAGCAGAATTTATGAAGCATGCAGCGAACTCTTCGCGGGAATTGACAGGAAACGCCAGTCCCAGAAGAGCCGGACCGGCAGTGAAAAATACCCAAGAGTTATTTTAAATCAGTCAACCATCCCGCAGGAGTTCACAGGAACCGGTATTGTCAAGGAAATCAGCGGCCGTACTTTCAGATTAAAGGAGATTATCTCGGCTGATGTCCGGGAGATACTCCCGGCAAAAGAAATAAAACAGTATCCCCGCCTGCAGTCACTTATAAGGATTACCTACACGGAATCCGGCTCAGGGAATGAAACCGGTAATGAAACAGAAACCGTAAATGAACACAGTATATATCTTATGAGTTCATTAAAAGCGGATAACTGCCACGGTCAGCTTACTGATATCATGAAGCTTATAAGAGAGGTGCTTCTGCCGCAGTGGATTAATCATCATGACTACTGGCATCTCAATATTCTTTTTAACCCGGCAGCAGAATACAGCAATAAGGATCGGGACGGTATTCACGGCAATATGGATATACTTAACATCATGACCAGCATCACCATGTACTATACAAAGCATATCATTGCCGATCATCCGGATCACTACAAAGGGAGAGGATGCACCCCGAGAATAAGCTCCGTCTGCAAATCAGACATTAAATTCGCCGTCATCGTTTTAGAATCATTTTTAAGAGAGGATAAAAATATCCTGCTGAACCATGAGCTCGCAAGATGGTACACTTTCATCAAACCTGTAAAAGAAAAAAATGAAGAGACCGAACAGGTAAAACCAGTCTTAAGACATGAATATGACCATGATGACTCACCGCTCGCCAGATGGATAAAAAGCAATTCTAATCTAAAGAAAAGAACTGTTAAGAGCCCGGTCAAGCCGCCGAAAAATCCTTATTCATAAGATGATTCCGCCGGCGGATTTATCCGCCGGTGAAAAAAGACCTCCCTCCGAATCCCTCCACGAACCATTTTCAGGATAACGTCTGACACATACCAAAATACAGCCTCCGTATATCCCCTGACCGGATTATTCCGGTGATTCTCCGTAAAACGGCGGATAATTTTCCCGGGGTCCCCGTTTTCTCTTCTTTTTTTCCGTTTTTCTACCATTTTTCCGGATTTATTCCGCTTCTCCCGTGTACGCGGCCTTTTTTCCGGTAATTTTTGCAACTTTGTCATTTATTATGTTTACTTTAACAATTTATTAACACTTTATTTAATATTTTTTAACAATTACCGGAACTTTTATGGAATAATAATATCCAAGTTATAAGTGTCACTGATACAGTTCTGTTTCCTTAATATCGTGACTATGCATCTTATTACGATTGTATCTGGTGACACTTTTTAACTATTGCTTTATCATGCTCATATAGTTTTGCCGGATCCGGCCAATTCATCCTTCATAAATCTACCGAGATGACAGGTAAACCGTCCATGAAAAACAGCGAATTTGCGGAACTTATAGCCTACATTGCCAAGCGTATGTATATGTGCGGGGCTGAAACAAGATTAATTGTCCAGACATCTGAGAGAGTGGCCAAAGCCTATGGTCATCAGGCATCAGTTGTTGTTACTCCGGGGTTTATCGGCGTCAGTCTCAAATGTCCTGCCTCTGGCGGCAATGATTCAGAACCGGCCGAAGAGTGTTCATCCTTTGCCAAAATAGAACACGGCGGACTCAACATGCATAACCTGGTTACCTATACCCGTCTCTGCCGGGAGGCGGAACATGGTCTGCTCACTCAGGACGAATTAAAACAGAAACTCGGTGAAATCCGCTCCTTTCCGTACAATCCTTTTTTAATGATCGTACTTATAGGTGTAGCCACTGCTTCTTTTTCAGTAATCAACGGCGGTGATATTCCCGCAAGTCTCACCGGGCTTTTTGCCGGTTCCATTACCATGGCGGCTAAAATACTGATGCAGAGATATCACCTCTTTGACATGTTTATTTTTACCACCTGCGGCTTTGTCGGAACCATTAGTTCCTACTGGATAGGTACGGAGATATTTGATCTTTCCCGTTACAATCTGGCCGTAGCTATGGTGGTAAGTCTACTGCTGCTTGTTCCCGGCTTTCCGTTCATCAACGGAGTCCTTGATCTTTTCAAGGGGTATATAGCCATGGGAACGGTCCGGCTTATTCATACCCTGATACTGATATCCTCGGTCAGTCTGGGCATTATTCTGGCATTTTCCATACTGCCTATAAACGGCTGGTAGAGCCGGCATACGGCATCACCGGGAACGCCGGCGGTATAATTAGAGATTAGAGAAAAAAATCTGACAGGAAAAAAATAACATGACATTTACGGATTATCTTCTTGATTTTGTCTTCAGTGCCATACCGGCAGTTGTTTTTGCAATGATTTTCTCCACTCCGGTGAAATACCTGCCGTACGTGGCACTGGGAGGTTCGGTTGCCCATATTGTCAGAACCGTCTGCATTAATGATTTTAATATCGGCATTGTCGGAGCATCCTTTATAGCCAGCATCACCATAAGTCTTATGTTTATTTATCTCTCCCCGAAATTAAAGGCACCGCGTCCGGTTTTTACCGTAGCCTCCATTGTGCCGATTATTCCGGGTAAGTATGCCTACCTCACCCTGCTCTCCATCATAAAAATGCAGGATGCGACAGAAAAAAAAGCTCCGCTTATTGAATCATTTTTTGAAAACGGCATTGTCACCACCTCGGTTCTCTTAGCCATCGGTATGGGCATTGCCATGCCGGCACTGCTTTTCTACCGCAACCGTCCTGTGGTTTAACCGGAGCGGTTTAATATTTTCCGTGACGATCTGCCGGGCAGACTCCCCGCCCTATACCCCCCATCCCTACACAAAGTATAAGCACGGGATACGGGAAAGGAATGGAACACGGTTAACCAATCCGAACTATCCGCTACTACCTGCGGCAGTGACGTTTTTTAAGCCGTTTTGAAACCAGACTTTTTCTTTTAAGCTCCGTCACCGCCTCCATATATCCGCAGGTACGGAGAACCTCCGTATCAACCATGGAAAGCGGATACCTTACAGAGCCGTTTTTATCGTAGTAGCACACCCCGCCGCCTTTTTCCGGATAACTGCCGTCCTCCTTAAAGACTACAGGTCTGAACCCGCGGGAATAATTTCTGAGATTACGGGAGAACTCACCTGATTTTTCACAGAGACACGGAAGCATATCCTCACGACCTATATAACGCACGGCTCCGGTTAAATCCGCCTCACCGGTGAACATAACCTCATGCATACCCCGGGTATAGGTATTTTCATTAACCTCGTTCCAGCCGTACTCACAGCCGAAACCGGCGATTTTATCCCCGTAAAGCCTTGTACCATCTACAGGTTTGGCGAGAAGACATACGAGGCTGGCGGAATTTAAGGAGACATCACCGCTGTTCATTTTTCTCTGCGGGGTATTCCACCGTTTGAGTTCAGTTTTAACTGCCGTTCCGGTTTTTATATAGGAGATATAGGCCGCAAGCTCCCCTTTAGAACCGCGCTGCCACAGCATGCCGGGAGTAAATGCAGTATCGATATTACTCTTACCGGCAAGCTCCGGTATGGACTCCAGAACCCCGGACCAGTCGTAAAAATCCGATTCACAATGCGGATAATCCGGAGTATTGAGATTCATAAAGCTTTTAGTAAAGTTCTTTACCTCATCACAGAGTCCGCAGCGGCGTTCCGCCTCGGCCCAGAGATAAAACTCCTGCTCAATGAATTTCAAAATCTCAGCTTCTTTGTAATCCCCGGCGGCAGCATAAATTTTTTGAGTACGTTCATCTCCCGCACCGAATCTTTGCAATGCAGTCTGATAAGCCAGGGCTTTCTTTAAATTATCCGGCGTCATGGCGTTCTGAACGGCTGTACTGTCAGGATACACCTGCATGAGGAGGGCTGCCTTCTTCTGTGTGGCATCAAGAAGCTCCGGAGCTTCCTTAAGAACCGCCATAATCCCGCCCTTTTCCTTAACCTCACTATCAGACAGCCTGCGGAACATCCCGTAAAGACGGTTTACCTCCCGGTCTGCCATAAAGTCAGCAAGACCGGCATTCATATCACCGATGTGCTGAAGTCTTCCAACCGGTACGGCAAACTGCGGATCCGCCGAAAGAATCACCAGAAGAGCATCCGCAAATACCGGAGGATTGTCAGGATTGTAGCCTCTCATATAAGAAGCCAGTCTTCTCATGATTTCCCGGCTGTTACCCGCAGCTTTCCCGGAAGCTGAATAGTTACCCCGGTAATCTGCAATCTCTTTCAGAATCCGGGATGATTCCGGAGATCTTACAGCCCGGGAGAGTATGTGATACTCCTCTTCAAAAAGGCCGGCATCAAGAGAGGCGAGATATCTCTTAAGCTCATCCTCATGCATAGCGAGCATCCTCTCGAAATATGCCTGATTTCCGGTTATATCAAGGAACTTCTCCAATACCCCCGCCAGGGCTCTTTCAGAGGATCCGGTGTAATTATCACGACCTGCCGTATTCAGTACGGCGGCGGTATAATCATAGTTCTCCTCATGATATCTTAAATACTCAGCAAGCTCTTTATGTTTTCCGGTATCCATAAACGGGGCGTTCGCAAGAAGATGTGCGGTAAAATCATTAACCGCCGCTCTGAGATTTCCTGAATATCCTGCTGAAAGCCAGGTTCTTCCGAGAACATTCGCAAAAAACGCCATGTCACTTAAAGTGTCATTATTTAAGTAAAGAGAAGCCTTACTTAAACGGTATTCAGCTGTGGCGGCAGGATCATATTCCGGATACTCCTCATTTTTCCAGGTAAACTGCATGCTCCCGAGTGACGTAAGCTTCGGAGCTTCAGGCATCAGAAATTTATTCTTTAAAAGCAGCATCCGGGATTCATCAGAATCAGGATTTTCCGAATTTATAAAAGCTCCTGTTCTTTCTCCTGCAAGTCTCCTTCTCTCCGCCTTTTCATCATCACTCTCCACATGTACCGGAACCTGTGCAAGAGCTGAGCCCCGCTCATCGGCGGCATCGTAGAGAGTGAGCTCGTAATCACCTGGTTCAACCTTTACCGGAAAATCAAGGGAAATTCTCCGGCTGTGACCTGTGGTTATCCTGTTTCCCTCCGTAGCCTCCAGCACCTTCTTTATGTCACTTTTATCGATATTCCCGGGAACCAGTGCTATAAAGGCGGTTCCGTCGGCAGTAGAAGGAGCACGCCCGGTGACCATTAGGGCGCTTCCCCGTTCAGTAGTACCGGTATCCGTAGCAATATATGTCCTGTGCGATGAGTCAGACAGAGCAGGAACCACTTTGAAAGGAGCCGTTATCCTTTTTTCGGGATCGTTTTTCGGAAAAACCGCCAGTTCATATTCTCCGGGACGATATAAAGCCGGCAGCAGATTGAATCTTGAAGCACCTTTTGCCGTATCCGGATAATCCCCGGCCACCTCCCGTCCGGTTGCCTTTTCAGTTACACTTACCCTTGCCGCCACCGTTCTCCAGGCATCATCCCAGAGGAAGGCATAGCCCGGTCTCCCTCCGGCGGTAATTTCCGGCGGTACTGCCAGCACAGTCTCTCGCAGAACCTTTGGCTTTTTTACCGTAAACTTAAGAGAACTCACAGCCGGAGTCATAGCTGAGGAACTTTCCTCCGCCGTACAGACACCGCGGCAGTCATCAACCAAAATAAGCTCATACTCACCTTCCGTCGCCGGGGCCTTCATGACCGTTCCGGTTCCCGGATCGGTAAAATCCGCCAGCACCGGACTTTCGTGCAGCACCTTTATCTGTCTTCTCGGTTTATCACTACTTCCGGCAGCTGCTATATAAAGCTTCCCGGTAGGCATTCCGGTTATGTCGTCAAAGGAGACGAAAAAACTTTCCCCGGGGGCAAAGACATTACGCGCCACCTTAAATGAAGGGATCCTGCCGGCGGTCACCCTGAAGCCCTGCCTTGCAAGAAATATTCTTTTTTTGTTTTTATTGGCATAGAGTCTCAGTTCATAGCTTCCCTGTCTTGCCGGGGTTATAAAATTAAAGAAACGCCGGTCCTCCTTGAAATTCCAGATGACATCATTAAGCCTGCGATCGTTTCCGGCATTAAAATCATCAACCGGAATACCCGCATAGGTCATGACTACGGTAACCTCTCTGTTGTCAATTCCTAAAGAAGGCGGAATTCTGAAGCCTGCCGTTATTCTGTCCCCCGGGGCATACTCCTCCCTGGTGACACCGTTAAACTCCACCTCGGGGATCATAACCCCGGTTACCGGTGCGGCGGTATCAACCGCCGGGAGTACGGCACTCCGGTTCTCCGCTGTCACCCCCGCCCCGAAAATTCTCCGGATGCTTTCCTCATACCCCGTGACGGCGCCGAGCGCGGCACCGCTGAATCCGGTTCCGGAGGCACCGGAATCATTCTGCGGCATTTCCCTGAGAACAGCTCCCATTTTTTTGAGTTCTCCGGCGATAGCCTCCCGGTTAACCTGTACCACGGCCTGAATCTCGACAAGATTTCCCTTGGGATTCTGACCTAAAAGCTCCACCTCCATGGTAAAAAGGTGCGACCTGTTAATAATATTTTTTCTGATATCCTGGGTATGTGCTTTGATGAAGGCGGCATCAGTAAGCTCATTCATAATTTCTCTTGTAGCGGCGGTTCTGGCGTTTTTCTCGGCTGTGGCCACATCCCTGCCTTTAGCCTCAACGGTGTGGGGAACCGAGTCTGCCAGAACATCTCCGGAAAGAGCCCCCATTAATGATGCCGTAATCCAGCAGGTGACTAGAGAGAGACGGAATGACTTAAGAAATAAAGACCGGGATACCGGTGTGCTGCCTGATTTACTCATAATTACCGTTCCTCCACCTATGCTCCGGCATTACCGTTTTCACTGCCGTCTGTTCCGTTGCTTTTTTCCTTCACGGCTTCGCTGTTCTTTTTTCGGAGAAAATGCTCTACCGCCTCAATATCCCGGATATATCCCCGATCCTCAATATAAACGCCCGTATGTAGGTAATCCAGAGCACTTCTCCCGCTGCTATCCACCGCACCGGTGTCGGCGCCTTTTTTAACCAGCATCTCCACCAGTCTCAACCGTGGTATCCGGTGGCAGAGAGCCATTAAAGGTGTTCTGCCATCATTATCCGCCATATTGACGTCGGCACCTGCTCCGATAAAAATCTCAGCCGCATCATAATTTTCATAAAGAATGGCGGAAAGAAGCGGAGTGAGTCCCGTGGACTCATCCCGGTCATTCACATCGGCACCGCCGCTCAGAAGAGCATTAACCACATCCCTTCTGAATTTTCCGGGACCTGCATAGTGAAGAAGCCCCCTGCCGTCCGGAGTTTTACCCGAGGTTTTTACCCCGCGTTTAACAAGGTCAATGATAATATCCTGAGACTGGTGCACTCTGGCTCCGGCCTCGACCACTGCCGTAATCAGCGACGCCCCGCGGTTATTGACAGCATTAATATCAGCGCCCTTTTCCAGAAGGATTCTGGCAAAGCGATCGCGGTATCTGTCGCCGGATGCCGGCATATATTCATAAAGAGCAAGAATGGCGGTGTTTCCCAGATTGTCCCGCTGCTCCATGGAGGCGTTTTTATCGAGATAATACTTAAGAAGACCTTCACTCACCTCATAGTGGAACATATAGTTAAGGATATTTTCACCGTTAGAGTTTGTCCTGTTGACATCCGCACCGTATTTAATGAGCGAATCCAGAAGCTTCTGGTTGTTATTGGTTCTCGATTTGATAACCGTGGCAGCCTGCAGAAGCGGCAGACCTTCAGCGGACTTTATATTGAAATCCGCTCCCAGAGCAGCGAATTTATCCGGAAGGCCGTCCATCCCTGAGAGCTCGTCACGGACATATCTTATAAGAACACTGTTGCCGTCCCTGCCCGGTGCGTTGACAGTCTCCGGGGAAATCTTCTGTTTTAAGATATTGTTTCTGACATCCCGATCCTCGTTGTCAACAGCCATAAGAAAGATCGTCTCCCCGTCCGGACTCCGGGCTGATGCATCAAAATTTCCGGAAAGGAGAATATCAGTGATTTTGTCGTCTGAACAGCAGGCGGCGGTCATTCTGGCGGAATACTCCCCGGGCTCCGCATAATCGGGATTCACCCCGTTATCGAGAAGAGCCTGGACCACCTCCTTTTCATATCCTCTCGTAAGGAGAACGGCAAAGGTGTTTCCGCGTTCACAGCGCTTAGGAAAAGTGATTCCGGCCTTCAGAGATTCAATAATCTTAGCTCCTTCCCCCCACGGTACTTTACCTTTAGTACCGCAGATGGCATGCGCCATCTCCTCAGAGCTTTGAAAAACGGCCGGAGTATCGCCTGCTAAAAGAACCGGTGATACGGCATGTGTAAGAACCAGAAGAGCCGGCAGGAAATGAAATTTATTCACGGGCAGTACCTCCGGAGGATGAAAAAGAGAGAAAGAAAGTCTGTTAGTTGGTAAGTAGGAAAGTTTGTTAATGTTAGTTACTGAAGCCGCAACAGCACACACAAAAAAATATATAAATTTGAAAATTTCCGGCGGCCGGACGGACACAGCCCCGTTTTAAAGCCATGGATATGGCTTTAAAACGTAAATCCGGAAAAAATTATGCTGTTTTCCAGTCATATCATTAACTGCATTTATCTGTTGAGCTTTTCCTTCAGGTATTTCTTAATTTTATCGGCCTTGCTGTTTTTGCTTTCCATAACGGTCTCATAGAGTGTTTTAGCCGGCTCGCCTTTTCTACCGGGAATCCTGACATCAGCGGCTTTGGCGAGATCCCCGCCGTAGCTTACCAGAAGCTCAATGGTCTCCACAGACCCCGTACCGATACCATAGCATAAAGGATACCCTCCGTCATTATCCTTGATATCCTGTGAGGCTTTGGCATCAAGGAGCAGTTTCATTAGCTCATGACGCTTGTTTTCATCACGGGTGGTAATAGCGAACATTAGGGCAGTACGGCCGTTTTTTACCACCATATCAGGATTGGCGCCGTGCTTAAGAAGGTGTTCAACAACCTTTATTCTTTCCTCTTTAACAGCAGCAATAAGCGGTGTCAGATTGTTCCTTTTTGCCGATGCATAATTTACGTCAGCTCCGCTGTCGATAAGGGTCATTAAAGTCTCATCAGTTACCTGGTCATCACTCATAAAATCAATAAGTGCCGTCTCCCCTCTCTGATTGACGGCATTCATATTGGCTCCCTTTGAAGCCAGCAGTCTGATATGATCCACGGCATTCTCTTCAGTGGCGATAAACAGGGCTGTTTTGCCGTATTTATTCTCCGCATTGACATCGCCTCCGGCATTGATGATCATTTTCATGACCTCAACCGGCCAGATCTGACTATCGCCGTTCCGGTTGAGTGAATGGATTACCGCCAGCCGGCGCATATCCTTAGGATTTGCCGGATCGTATTTTAATCCCCCCAGTTTGATAATTTTATCCAGAACCCTTAAGGTATCCTCGATATTTTTGCTGTGGGAGATAAAGGAGTTACGGCCGAGAAATTCAATCAGCGGGTAGTTATCATCACTTTTGACATTACTGAGATCCGGTTTGACGTAGTCAAGGGCGAATTCAATCACTTCATCACT
>OMYE01000163.1 GCA_900315145.1 uncultured Pseudomonadota bacterium
TTTCGTTAAGCAAATTTTCGATGTATTTAGGGTATCGAGGGCATAACTCAGTTATATATTTAACAAAGCATTCATTATTGAGATAAAGCTGTAAATGATGAGTTATTATTTCCTTTTTCATATCTCGTAATTTACTAGAGCTAACTAAATTATCTGTTCTCGACATCTGATGTTTTCTTCTGTAATTGAACAGAATTCTATCTATTCTATACGGTTTAAGCCCTAATTCAATAAAACTCATCCATAATTCATAGTCTTCAAGCCCGTAAACCATATACGGTTTATAACCACCAACCTTTAAAAAATCAGATTTTCGAAATAATGCAGAACAAAAAATACAGTTATCAAATAAAAAATCATCTAAATTAAAGTCCGGCAAATCCCAATTCCGATTAATTCCGCCAAAAAACCTTGCCTTACAATACACTATTCCAATATCTTCGTTTGATGATATTACACTAACCGCTTCATCAATGTATGTAGGTTCAATCGTATCGTCACCATCAAGGGGAAGGATGTATAGACCATTAGCTTCATGAATTGCGTTATTACGGGAAGCACAAACTCCAAGGTTGTGAGAATTTGCAATGAATTTGAAGTTTGGCAGTTCTGTATATTTTCTTATTCGCTCTCTACTGTTATCAGTAGAGGCGTCATCAACACAAATAATTTCAATACTTTGATAACTTTGATTTAATACAGAATTGATACACTCTTCAATAAAATCCCCTTGATTAAAGCATGGAATCACCACTGTAACAAGAGGTGTAGACTTTACTTGATTTCCATTCTGCATATATAACCGTATTTACTGTACTATAACTTCATCATTGTACATAGGTAACAAAAAATATTCAATAAGCACCATGTCAAACGTAGTTTTAAACATAAAATTCCAAATTTACTCCACTAATTCGCAGGATACTACAGAACGGTTGAAACTGATGAGAACCGACTCACATACGATTAGACTACTGTTTTATTTCTTGGCTTTGGACCCGGTTTCTGTCTTAGTGAGCCATCATTCTTGTATAGGTTACGCTTAGTGCCAACCTGAACTCCCGGCTTCTTTCTTTGGGTTCCATCTTTATTGAAGTCTCCTCTTTTGGTTCCTGGTTTTACTCCGCGCTTTTTAGGTTCAGCACTGAGATGAGGCTGGATATCTGATTGTTCACATGAAGATTGAGTCACTGTTAGATCAGAAAGATTAGCATTTCCGCTGGAGTTTTCTTGAGTGTGCGGTGCGTTTGGTCTGTCAGCCGCACCTGTTGAAACATCCGAGCCTGAAATTTCAGATGCAACTGGTGATCTGTTTTTATCATTTGTCTTATCTTTGGGCTTTGGTCCCGGTTTGCGATAACTTGGCGTTGGACGACGACCGGCAATCCGATCATTATCCTCTTTCACGCATTTATCAATCAAAGTTTCAGAACAGCCGAAAAATTCAAGAAAACTCAATTGGCGCTTGTTTTCAATATGTGAAAATGTGTACACATCATTAATTTTTATTTCCGATAGCATATTCATTTCCCGGATCATGCTCGATGTGCTTTGATCAATGCTTCTTGCATGAAGCTGCATTTGATATCTGATGATGGAAGAAATAAAACCTACGGCAAATTTTGAATACAGACTTGAAGTAAAATGAATGCGAGTGGTACCGTATCCAAGTTCCGTCTTAAAGATTTTGTACTGGATCTCAGAAGATGAACGGGATGAATACAATTTATCTATATCTGCCGGACTCAATTCTTCAGAAGACAAAATACTGTACAAACCTTTTCTGTTAATGGCGTTTTGAAAATTTTCGGTATTGATAGTAACCTCGTACTGTGAAGACTTGTTATTGTCAGATTTACCATCATCAGATTTGTTATTTTCGGATTGAGCATTTACTTTTATTGACAAAAAATCTTTCAAATTATCCGAGACCTTTGGAAGTTCGGGTTTTACTAAATTTTCTTTTTCTACATCCTTGCCTTCGTCAATAAGTTTAAGAGCCCTGGAATAATAATTCAAAAGTTTATCTGTGTACGTTGCAAGAGCGTTGACAAGACGACTTTTCTCACGATTAATCTTTTTCATGAGAGTGGTAATCCTGTCTGAAGCGTTCGTACAGTCGAAAAAGAGAGTCAGATAATCAATATGCTTGTAATCCTTAAAAATTTGGTACGGCTTCTGTACTCCAAACAAGGTTGTACCCTCAATGAAGTAGGAAGCGTTGCCTTTGATTGCTTCTCCATACTCAGTAACGATTTGTTCAGCTCCTAAAGGAGAACCTTTTACGATAACAATGTAGGGTATCTTGTTATCGCATAAGAACTTTATGGCTTTTGAGTTGCAATATCCTCTGTCAAGGATGACGCCGCGAATACCTATATTACACTCCTGAAGAAAATCGGTAATCTGTTTCATGGCCTTTGCATCTACCAATCCACCGCGATATACATTGAAAGTAACAGGCAAACCAGAAGATGTTACAGCATATGAGAAACTGACAATATTAATATTCTTATGGGATTTTGCGTGACCCTTCTCAGCAAGTTCAACACCTTTACTGGTGCAGTCGTCGTTTGAACCGTCAATGCAAAGCCATACATTATCAATACCTTTGGTCCGACAATGAAGAGCCCACGATTTCTTGAATTTAAGAATCGAACTTTGACTTATTTCTTTTTGAAAAAGATTACTGTAGTAACTGTCGCTCTTTGGTGATTTGTTGAACAGCATCTGTTCGGACATGGACTTCTGAAATAATGACAGGGTAGCCGATTTATGAAGGATTGAATACATTGCGAAATCCAAAATACTGTCAGAAATTTCGTCACCAAACGACTCTTTTACCAAATCAATTATTTTTTCCTTATTGTTAATGGCTTTGAGAGCACAGTACATTCCAATTTTCTTATATGCCGGCGTTGCAGGTTCGTTGGAATTTGTCGACCATTCATCAGGAAATATTTGTCTGTATTGCGAATTAGGAAACATCATATTCGGAGAATCTGCGCAGACATACCCAATGATTGTTCTTTTAATATCAGCAGTTTTTTTTCTTTTATCATAGGTTTGTTCAAGTACATATTCGACTGGGCAGTTGTTCGTATGTCTAATGGTAACATGTTCCTTTGGGATAGGTACCCTTACGTTGTAGAAGACAGTCATGGCAGTTATTTAATTCCAAATTATTTAATAAGATTCGTGTGTATAACTATGTGTAATCTACACATAGTTATATTATACCAATTTATTAAATAATGTAAATAATTATCTCTAAAAAACAGTCAGAAATTTTCATCTTGAAAATTACTCAAAATATTCGATAAGGACAGATAAAACGAGGTGTTGATTATGATTTGAGATCAGATCAAAAAATTGATATTTAAATCGTAATGTCATTGTATGACATACATAAAAATAATTACAGGAAGGGGTTAGTGTAGTTCGTTGGAAATTTTATGT
>OMYE01000119.1 GCA_900315145.1 uncultured Pseudomonadota bacterium
GAGCAGATTGAAAAGAATATTACCGGTGAAGACGTTAACGGTGCAGTTGTTGTTACCATCAACGGCGGAGCCGTAGGTGATTCCTGGAATACCATCAAGATGGTTATCAACAGCGGTAATAATATCGAAATACCGGGGGTTGACGGCTGGTCAAAGAAGGTTCATGCGGTAACAGTCAGTGATGACAATACCAAAGGATCAAATATCGCCGAAGGTACTGCAGTAACAATCTGGTACAAGTAGTAATACATATATAAGCCGGGGGGATATCCTCCGGCTTTTAAAAGAGGTATAAAAATGTTTAAACTTAATAAGTTAACTATCGCACTTCTGTCATCAATAGCGGTTACCGCCTGTGGTGGCGGCTCCGGTGACGATCCGAAACCTGATACTACCGGTTATTCTCTGGAGATTCATGTAAACGGTAAGTTGAATCAGACATCAGCAAACACATCCGCCGCTTCGTCTGCCTATAAAGTATGTCTGGATACCAATCTCGATAATTCATGTGCAGGAGAGGCTACCGAGCAGGAGACTGATGCAGGCGGTACCGCTACTATTGAGTGGGATACCGGTAAAATCAGTAAAGACGTTGCAGATAGCAGCTATGTACTGGCATATCCTGCTGACGGCTCAACTGACGAAGTTCTTAAGTATCAGCTTAACAGACTTAAGTTAAAGTCTGAAAAAGACGGAAAGGGGGTTTATAATCCGCTGGAGCTTAACGCTGTTACCAATATTCAGAGAATTTTAGGACAGAGAGATTTTGCCAATACCATCGGAGCTCCGGAAAACAGCGACTTTGCAACACTTGATCCAAGTGCAGGAGTACGTAGAGTACTGCTTAATTCATTCATTGAGCTTGGTTTCGGATCCAAAGATGCCGATGCTATAGGTACGGCTCAAATCAGAACTCTTATTGAAAATGCCTACAGTGTTCTTGGTGAAGCTACCAATAAGACGAGTGATTACGATTCTCTGGTTCAGAAGGTACTCGACAATTTCAGAGCTGATTACACCGCCAATCCGTTCCATGATTTGATTACCGGACCGTTACCAGGACCGAATCCTGTTGCTATGTTTGATTATGTTGCAGATGAATGTAAAGTCAGCTTCACCGACAAGTCTACAGCTCCGGAAGGAAAAACTTTAAGCTATGTATGGAGATTCGGCGACGGTTTAACCGGGACAGTTCAGAATCCGGTTCATGATTATAAAAAATCAGGAACCTATAACGTTACACTTGTAGTATCAGATTCTGTTGCCAAGGACGAAAAATCTAAAGAGGTTACAGTCAGCTGTCAGGATAAACCTGAGCCGGATCCAAACCCTCATCCACCTGTAGCTGATTTTAGGATGGCTATAAACGGTCTTACCGTAACATTCATTAATGCATCATCAGATGCAGACGGTGACAGTCTTACTTATGAATGGGATTTCGGTGACGGGACAACATCTCAGGAGCAGGATCCTGTTCATACCTACGCGACTGTCGGTACCTACACTGTTAAATTAACAGTAAAGGATCAAAAGTATGAGGATGTCCGGGTAGAACATGTCTTCATGACGGGACCTTTGCCACCTTTGCTTCAGGTTAAATTCGGTATCAAAAAAAATTCGTCTGACGGTACGGTAGAATTTGAAAACAAAACAAGCTATCAGGCTGACGGATATGAGGAAAAAATTTCTTACATGTGGGATTTCGGTGATGGGAAAACCTCAACAGAGGAATCACCAACCCATAAGTATGCAGAATCCGGTGATTACAAGGTTTCTTTGGTAGCGTCCAGTAAGGATTATTCTGAAAAGGCTACAATGACTGTTCACGTTGAAATTAAAAATGGTCCGATACCTCCAGGACCACTCACTCCTAGAGCAGACTTTTCTTATGAGGTAAATGATAATTTAACGGTTCAGTTTACGGATAAGTCGAAAGACCATTACGGTTATGACATTGATGATGACAGTCTGATCTATATGTGGAATTTCGGTGACGGCGTGACATCTACTGAAAAGAATCCTTCACACACATATGCTGAATATAAGACCTATACAGTGGTTCTGACAGTTATGGTGAAAGATAGTAATGAATTAAAGGATTCTAAATCAGTTCAGATCACAATTCCTGATCCTGATGATGTACTGGACTGTACCCTTTAAGGTAGATGAATCTTAATATGAGTTAAGGCCTGGTGTATTACAGAGCCCGGACTTTGTTAGATTGTGCAGATATACGTATATAGATGTATACGTAATGTTTAGTTAAATGTCCTGCTACAGGAGGTGGCAGGATATTTTTTTAGTTTATTGTATCTGAAGACCGAAAACAGTAGTCCGAAAACAGAACCCCTTAGACTGTAGAGCACCAGATACTTTATTAATGTTGTTACAACAGTTAAGAATTCTCATAATTTTCAGATTATCCCGGATTATTCAGAATTATTCAGAATACATATAACGGTCAAGTAAACCTCTGGGGGCAAGGAAATTATTGTTTTTAGTAAAACATTAAACCGCGGTAGTATCAGCATGATATGTGAAATCGATAAATCTGCATCTGTCATTCATTATTCATCCATCCATCCATATTGAGTTTTCCAGTGTTTTTGTCTGGTAATCTATTAATAAAGTACCTGTCATTGCTAATCTTAATATTCCTGTTGTTTTGAATATTTTTCCTGATTATTGTTTAGACAGATTTCCTGTTTTTCTAAAAATTAAAACAGTATATAAAAATTATAATTGAGATTGATGACCATCTGTTTTCTCAGAGGCAGAAAAAGGTGATACTTTGTATAAAATTTGTGCTGAGAAAAGAGGGAAAATTCCATAATGCGTTGTTATTAATACGCGACTATTTTTTATAATTCATAATTCAATAAATTTGAATATTCAATAGATGATAAAGATTTATTAACGATTTCCTCCAGGTGATTACAACTATTATTTATCTTTATAAAAAGATTTTCTGCCGGTAAAAGTAGATAAAATACATATTTTAAAAAGATGTAAACAAAATGTAAAATTATATTATTAATTATATATTTAACATATTTATAGAGGGCTAAAATATGTTAAATTAGTACATAATAATCATAAAATATATTAAAAAATATTAATATATTTAAATACAGTGTGATATTAATCGATATTTATGAAAACGTTCTATGCTATCTTTTTAAAAGTATTTTAAAAATATTTCAAAAAAAATTTAATATCAAAAAACGATCAAAAGTTAAATTGACGGGAAATTTATGAGCTCCGGGAGAAACACAAAATCCAGAGATCCAAAAGATCTGTGAGACCAGTATGATCCAGAAAGGTGTTCGTCAGGTTAATTTAGCTTTCAGGTTAATATAAACGGGGTAATTATTGATGATTTTAAATAATTTTAAGGCGAAACTAATTTGTTTCGCCGTGTCTTCTGCTGTGCTGACACTGACAGCAAATATCGCCAATGCCAAGAATTATGAAAGTGAAATGGTTATTATTCATCCATTTCAGTGGACATATGACAATATAGCCAAAGAGTGTACTGAGTATCTGGGACCTGCCGGCTTTGACGGGGTGCAGATTTCCCAGCCTGCCGAACATAAAAAGGTTGATGGTAAGTGGTGGGGCTCCTATCAGCCGGTTAACTTTAAGAATTTTACTACCCCGTTAGGTAATGAAAAGCAGCTGAAGGCAATGATAAAAGCCTGTAACGATGCCGGTGTTAAAGTATTTGCCGATGCCGTAATTAATCAGCGTGCTAAAAGCGGTACAGGTACTGGAGGTTCCACCTACGGGAATTATAATTACCCTGACGGCTTCACCAGCGATGATTTTCATCATAACGGCTGCAGTATAGGCCGTAATTATTCA
The DNA here is from genome assembly GCA_900315145.1 of uncultured Pseudomonadota bacterium. Classification (GTDB taxonomy): domain Bacteria; phylum Pseudomonadota; class Gammaproteobacteria; order Enterobacterales; family Succinivibrionaceae; genus Ruminobacter. The sequence continues at coordinate 3,865 of OMYE01000119.1, forward strand.
GACGCATGGGTGGTCAGAAACTGTACTCTCAGTGGTATGCCGGATATAGCTACGGATAAAGACAGCACCAGGAAAAAAATTGCCGACTACTTCGCCCGTCTTATGAATATGGGGGTATACGGATTCCGTATTGATGCATCAAAGCACATCGGCTACAACGACATAGATGCCATTATGGCGAAAACAGCAGCCAAAACAGGTAAGAGACCGCCTATCTATATGGAGGTTATCGGTAACTCCAGTGAGGCAAGTGATATTCAGCCTAACAAGTATACATGGATTGATAATTCTGTTGTAACGGATTTCAGTTACGTTGATGAGATAAAAAAGATTTTTAACGGCAAAGGTTATTCCAAGGCACTGAAGCTCGGTACATCACATGTAAAAGCTGACTATGCTGAAGTCTTTATAAACAACCATGACGATGAATGGGGCAGAGCGTCTGCCGGCAGCTATTCAATAAAGACCCAGAATAATGCGGATTACCATCTGGCTCAGTCCTGGCTTGTCGTATGGCCTGTAGGTAGGGTCAGACAGATTTATTCCGGATACAAGTTTCCTGTGAAGGACAGTGACGGTTACCGCGTCAGTGATGCGGCACACGATCAGGGTGGTCCTATCGGTGCATCCCGTTGTAAAGACGGCTGGTTATGTCAGCACCGCGTGCCGTTTGTTCTCAATTCACCGAGATTTGCGAGGGCAACCAGAGGCAAAAGTGTCACCACCAAGGGTTTTGATGACGGAGCCCTATGGTTCAACAGAGGCAAAAAGGGCTTCTACGCTCAGAATACCAAGAGCCATTCTATAACTCATACCTTCTCTGTTGAAGTCCCTGACGGAGACTACTGTGATATATTAGGAACAAAGGATCCTGGGAAAAATCCTTGCGGAGCAGATGTTACCGTAAGCGGCGGTAAGGTAACCTTTACCATTCCGGCAAAGACTGCAGTGGCTATCTGTACTGATGAAAAGTGGTGTGGCAGAAGGGTTGACCCTTGTGACAGTGATCCGACCGGAGCAGCCTGCGTTTGTAAGGATGAAACTACTGTCAACGGTGTGTGCGAGAGCTGGTGTGTGGCCAATTCATCAAAAGAGGAATGCTTCTGTGTATTGAATCCTAATGATTACGAATGTCTTGCTGATATTGAACCTACCAAGAAAAAACTCTGTTACTCCGGTACTTCAAACAGCTGGACTCAGGAACCTTTAACCTATAATCGCAAAACAGGCTTCTGGACTGTTAACTTAAGTCTTGACGGCAATGGGGATTCCAAAGGGGAACAGCGCTTTAAAGTTACTGACGGATGTTCATGGGACGGGACAATTTACGGTGCCTCAGGAACTGCCGGCAAGCTGGTTGTAAACAAATCATCAAGTGAAACGATATCCCTTGTCGGTGATTATGTTTTTTCCATTAATGATAAGACCATGGAATACACCTTCACTCCGGTTGCAGAGGAAATAAATGAGCCTCCTTTTGCATCATTCACAGCAACAGTTAACGGTCTTATGGTGTCTTTTGCCAATAATTCCTCCGATCCGGAGAATGATGCTTTAACCTACAGCTGGGATTTCGGTAATGGTGAAACCTCCACAGATGAAGCTCCGAGTGTTACATATGAAGCCGCAGGCAGGTATACTGTTACATTGACGGTTACTGATTCAGCCGGAAACACAGATACAACCTCTCAGAATATTGATGTG
>OMYE01000049.1 GCA_900315145.1 uncultured Pseudomonadota bacterium
TTTTTAAAGAAAAAATAGATAAACTGGTAGTTAGGGGACAGACGGATATATACAGCGATTTTCTTTTTGTTGAATTTGATGATGATAACAGGATGGTGTGTGCCGACTGGAATTGCTTTTAGCAGTAAATCGAAAATACATTAACTTATCCGTACTCTTAACTGAAATCATGCCTTATACAAATCTATAGCTGAACATACAGTGTATGAATGAATCACGAGGAAATGAGATTATTAGCACCCCAAATTAAGTCACTTTGAAGAATTTTCGAATACGCATGACTATTCTTATTCCGGTGATTTTATGTCATGAAACTTTTTTCAGAGGCTTTCCTATAACCGCTCCCGTTATATAAAGAACCGACAGACGACTGACACCAGTACAGTCTAATGATTGAAATATATTAAATTATCTTGTCATAAAGATCCAAGATTCCAGGCAAACTTTACTTTTCTTTACCATATATGACATGGCTGCTATCCTCGCGGAACCATGCTTTTATTCTAACGTTTCTCCCATAACCGCTTACTTTTCAATTTCTGAGGTTTATTTAAATCCGCGTCCTGCAAGTGAAAATACATAAAATAAAACAAAAAAAATCAACTACCATCCATTTCAACCATGGTTAGATTTCCGACGATAATCCGTTTTAATTACAATTAAAGAAAAGCAACGGAAAAGAGCACAATCCTCTTGACCCGAACCGGTTTACGCTACTTCGCGTAATAGAACATTCTACACTTAGACATAAGGAAATAAATATGAACATTAAAAGTATAAACAGTAATTTCTCCAATAACAAGGCATCAGTCTACACCTCTCTCATTGATATCCTTGAAAACAGCATGGAACAGTCTGATTTCAAGTCAGCAGAGGACAAATCTGAGTACATTAATGAGGTTAAGAGAATTCTCTCTAATAATCAGGTTAACATTATGCTTGCCGGAGCTACCGGTGCAGGTAAGAGTACCACCATTAATTCCCTGTTCAACATGAATGATGCCAAAGTCGGCTACGGCACGGACCCGGAAACCAAATCAATTGAAATGTATTCTTTTAATAATCTGACCTTATGGGATACTCCGGGTTTTGGAGATTCCCCTGAACAGGATCGAAATACAGCAGAAATGATTAAGGAACTGCTCTGGCGCAAAAACGATCAGGGACTGCCACTCATTGATCTGGTGCTTGTTGTGGTTGACGGCTCCAGCAGAGATATGATGAGTACCTTTGAACTGATTTCCGAAGTAATTGCTCCGAATGTTCATTACCGTGATTCTGTTGTAGTGGCAGTCAATCAGACCGATATTGCCATGAAGGGCAGACACTGGGACAGTGTTAACAGAAAACCAGAGCCTGAATTAGAGGAATTTATGAATGAAAAGGTGGTCTCTGTAAAGGAAAGAATCTTTAATTCCTGCGGTCTTGATGTAAATGTTATGTATTACAGTGCTACTGAAAAATACAACATTCTGAAGCTGCTCTGCTTTATTCTGGATAATATCCCTAATGAGGAAAAAATTATCAACGTTACTGAACAGATGAACCGCGATGTCGAAGTGTGGAAAAGCCATGATGAGGAAACCATCAGTATGGCGCAGGAAATACTGCATAAAGTCGGCAGGGTGGTCAGTGGCGCGATCGCGGGGGCTAAAAAAGGGGCCGAAATAGCTTCAAATATCGGTATTCCAAAGTTTGTCGGTGCAGTTGTGGGCGGAGTTGTGGGCGGTTTCGCTTCCTTAATCGGCTTTTAGGTTAAAAATAACCTGATGCACAGAGTTCTGATGCATGAATCTCTGTGCATTATCATAGAATCTAACTAAACTAAAGGAAAAATATCATGAAAAACTACGAAGATGTAATGGCCTGTATCGGTAAAATCATTAATGAAAATGTTTCAGACGAGGCGGAAAGAGTCAAAATCCATAAGAGAATGCTCAAACTCAGCCAGGACAAGGTAAATATCATGATTGTCGGTGGAACCGGAGTAGGTAAATCATCTACTATCAATGCTCTTTTTGATACTTCTGATGCCAAGGTAGGTGTAGGTGTTGATCCGGAAACCATTTCCATTGACCGCTATGAAATGGGAAATCTTGTTCTCTGGGATACTCCGGGCCTCGGTCATGGTGTTAATGAGGATAAAAGACATAGAAAGAACATTATCGCCAAACTTACAGAAACAGAAGAGTCATCTGAAAAGCTCCTCATTGATCTTGTTCTGGTAATTGTTGATGCCAGTAACCGAGATATGGGCACATCATATGAGCTAATTAATCTCATCATCAACAGCTACGCTCATAAGGATCGTATCATTATTGCTCTTAATCAGTGTGATATGGCTATGAAGGGACGTTTCTGGAATTATAAAGAAAATAAACCGGAACCGCAGCTTGTTGATTTTCTGGAACAGAAGGTGGATTCCATCAGACGACGTATTTATGAATCAAACGGAATCAAAGTCGACCCGATCTACTACAGTGCCGGATACACCGACGGAGTGGAATGCCAGAAACCGTACAATATTTCCAAACTGTTCTATCTTATTGTAAAGAATCTCAAGTCAAACAAGGCGGTAATTGTCTGCACCAGAAAGACGAGAGATGATGAAAATACCCGCTACGATGAATATAACAACGGCGGCAGGACATATAAGGAAAAAACCAGTAATGTCTTTATGGATGCGGTAAAGGAAACCTGTGAGGCTGTATGGGATAAAGTCTGTGACGTTGGAAACACGATAGCAAACGTTGCATCCAGCGCCTGGAACACAGTGTGCTCCTGGTTCTGGTAAAAAAAGATTACAAATCTTTGCCAAACCTGAAATACAGCAGACTGCTATGATTTCAAACAACAGAGAAATTGCCTGTCGTACTGTTTATAGAGATTAGGGCTGCCGGAATCCTGAGAGACGGGGTTCCGGTATTTTTTTGTCAAAAATGTTACGTTGTTCCGGAATGCTTCTGTATACTACTGTAATCCTGCTTATTCCGGTTGAAAATGGTTAAAAAAGAAGGTACAGAGAAATAGAATAAAATAACAGCAGAATTGTTACAGCTTTGACAAGATTTATGACAATTTGTTTTAATTTGCCAACCAAATGCAGATATTTTTTCGTTAGAATGATAAGTAAGAAATCGTTAGAGTTCTTTTTCTTAGGATAACCACATGGTGGGATCGGTTATCCTAAGTTTTTTAAACATTAAATGTTGACAGCTCTCTGATTTCTAAAACAGCTTTTGTCGGATTATTGAACAATGACTGCATTTTTTGAGGAATGTCTTACATCTTCATATAAAAGTGGTTTATAAAGTTCACTGAAATAATTGTTTGGAGTGACATGTTTCACCATGAATGCCACTCAGAAGGTCAACCATATGGGCTGACTTTTCCTGTCAGGACTATTTACCGGGATGTGGTACCCACTGTGGCAAACAGCCATTTTATACCTTATTCAGGTAAAAGCCGACTGAAACAGTTTCGGAGAATATCCGGAAAGGGGAACAGGCAACCGAAACAAATCCCGGGGATGTCTGCGTATTTAACAATAATACAGGGATAACAAAAATGAAAGGATTAAATAAATTTGTTGCAGTCTCAATTGCTGCAATGTCATTTGCCTTAAGCGGATGTGTACTCGTCGATGACGGATACTATGATGATGACTATAATCACCATCATCATGAACCGCCTCCACCACATCATGGTCCACATCATGATCCACATCATGATCCTCACCACGGTTCACATCATGACCCTCACCACGGTCCTGAATACGGACCTCATCATGATCCGCATTCCGGTCACGGAGCTAAGCCAATCCCTAAACCAGATCCAAAACCTATTTCAGGTCATTCTGGCCCTGGTGCCAAACCAATCTCAGGACATGGACCAAGGCCTATTTCAGGTCCGGGAGCTAGACCAATCTCTGGTTCTCACGGCAGGCCTGGACACCACGGACACTGATTATCAGAGTTTTGTAAACTGTAATTATTATAATGAAAAAGGATTACATACACTGGATCTGTAGATTAAGAATATATGTAATCCTGATTAACTGTCATCACAATCTTGTCACTTATGACAATAAGGATAATGAAAATGAAAAAATACTATATTCTTACCGTATTGCTGAGTGGCTTACTGCTGAACGGTTGCGTTCTTGTGGACGATCCATATTATGACGGATACTATGAACCGGCTACCAGTACAAGCGTGGTATATGAACCGGCGCCTGTGGTGTATTCTTCTCCTGTGTACGTTGCACCTCCACCACCTCGCTATTATCACCACCACGCACCGCCACCTCCGCCACCTCGTCACCATTATGCTCCGCCTCCACCGCATCATGGTCCACATGGCGGTCCTCATCATCACGGCGGTCCGGGATTGAGACCGGGGCCTGGACATGGTCCATATGGTGGTCCTGGAGGGCCTGGCGGAAGACCAGGTCATTATCCACATGATGACCGAGGAGGCCCTGGTCTAAGACCGGGACCAGGTCATGGTTCACATGGCGGTCCTGGTGGTGGATATCACGGAGGATCCGGCGGTGGTCACCACGGTGGTTCTGGTGGCGGACACCATGGAGGACCGGGAGGTGGATCTCACGGTGGACATGGCAGACATTAGTAGCCTGATAGTTCCGTGCACTGTATGTTTTTCCTGTATGCCCAAATGGCTGAGAAGATAAAATTCAGAGTGTAACGGTTGCTTTACCGTAATGCAGACCCGTAGCAATAGGATACGGGTCTTCTTTTATTCTAAACGAAGAATCAGATATACAATAATGACTGTTCCAAATACTTTTTCTGAATAATAAATGCGCCTCTGCTTTTTAATCATCAACGATTATATTTTTCCTGACAATTCAACATCACATACTCTCATCTGTTAATACTCTTTATACAATTAAGCAGAACTTTTTTTGATTGTTGTAAATTTTACTGCAGAAATATGATTTATATAATAAAATGTTTAAAGTTACTAGTTTCAACGCTTAGCGGTCATACAAACATTTGTGACACTGTTTCTTTTTATTTTATTTTATTTTTTAACTATGAAACTTTCAGACTATATTATTAACAATCCTTTTAGAATGTTGGGTATTTGCATCAATTCCAGTGTAAAAGATCTGAATTCCAATATAAGTAAGTGTAAAGCATTTGAATCCGTAAAAAAGAAGAGCTCTTTTACAATGGATTTGGAGAATATTCTAGGTTCTATCGATAGAACTTCTGCGGATATGGACAAGGCTGCCTTGGAAATTGCAACGCCGGAGAAAAAACTGGCTGCCGGAATGTTCTGGTTTTTCGAAAATGATTTTTTTAAGGATAATATCTTAAAGCTTATTTCAGAATCGAAGCTGGATGATGCTGCAACTGCACTGCAGAATGAGATTAAAAAATCAAAGGATATAATGAGTTTACAGAATCTGCTGATTATTTCCGTTATTCGAAAGGATTACCAGACTGCAACAGAAATCGCTTCCAATCTGTATGGTTCCCGCTGCACAGAATTTCAGAAGAGTATCACACCGATTTTTAACTATAAAAAGCAGTATTTTATAACTGAATATATTAAAGCATTAAACGAAGAAGGTGTAAAAATTTTTGATGTAGTAAAAAACCCAAAGCTTTTAAAATGGGAATCATGGATTTCAATTAATGACGATATCGATGCGATAAAAAATGAAAAAGAGAAAACTGAAGGCACTGAGCTTCCTGGGAATAATGTCGTCACATATGACAGCTCCACCGTCTTCGGAAAATTCGTGACAGATCTTCAGTTTATAAGTACTTCTGAATATATTTGGAGGTGTCATTCAAAATCTGCTCTTGCCTCTTATAAAAAATCTTTTGATATCAAAATTCCATCAGATGAGGATATCGCCAAGGCCGTCGCTTTATTGAACGATGTTATTACCAAAACAAAAAGCAACAAAAAAGCTGTTGCTTCTGAAATAACAAGAAACGCCTGCCTGCCAATTGTTCTAAATATAATAGAACTTCACATAGCTTTGGCATACGATTGCGCTCGATTTAATCTGGAGGCTATAAATATCAAGGAAAAACAGGATTCCGGAATTCTCTCAGACAATGAAGAACTCAAAACATTTATCACTTCTGATAAAGGAATTCTGAAATATAGAAAAATCATTTTATTTTGGAAGATGGTTGCAGACTTTGTACTGAGAAATGTAAAATCTGCCTCTTTTGATTCTGAAACACTCGATATTCTTAATACAATAAAGGTTTTAGCCAGTAAATTTGAAAATAGATACATGAAGTTTATCTATGCAACAGAAGTCATGCCAAAAGAGATCCTGCTGGAAACACTGGTAGCAATGAATATGGAGTTAGTTTTTGTATCTGCTGCATATATGGACGAAATAAATAATAATATGCAGGAAGAGTTTGGTGAACTTCTCTATAGATTGAATGAATCTCTGAAGAAAAATGAAGTCTACGATGATGATCAACATATAGACATAGAATTCTCAAAACCTAGTTCTGTAAGCTCTGGTAATGCAAAAAAATGTAAAAGAAAGAAAAAGGCTGCAAATGGTAGAAACGGTGCCAAGAAGAAAAAGAAGAGATAATAATGACAGACTGTATTCACTTTATTATTAACCACCGGTTGGATATTCAGACTATAGCTCTTTTGGTGTGGATGAGTTTTCTTTCGTTCTGTTTATGGAGAATAAAGAGAAAGGCTGAAAGGAATTATGCTCACCTTCTTATGGAGAATGATAAAAATCAGCATGGCAGCTACGAACTTAATCAACGTTTAATCGATACCAAAAACTTCTGTCATTCTGAATGTGCAGAACTCAGCCGGAATCAGGATTCACTGAACCAGCGAATTGATGTGTTGGAGGATCATGATTTGGAGAATTCTAAAGAATATTCCGGTCTCCTTTCTGAGGTAACATCACTTATTCAGCAGCATGACGAATCCTCTAAACATGCTTTTTATTTACGCGTAGCTAATGAAATTCTCAGGATTCAGAATAACCTGAATTACATGGGAACTGAGGTAAAAGGGTACAAACAGCTATTAAAATGCTGCGAACGACTTAAAGATGCAATGCTTGCAGACGGGTATGAGTTCGTTGAACTGCAGGATCGACCTTATGTTGAAGGCATGAATGTGACTGCATCATTTATGGATGATGATACTGTAGAGCCCGGAAAAAGCATTATAAAAAAGATTAGTGTACCTCAGGTTAACTATAAGGGGGAGCTGTTGCAGACGGCAACAGTTGTGGTTGCACAGAATATTGACTGACAAGCTGCAGTTTTCAAAAAAATTAACTTATATTTTTTATAGAGGATAATAATCAAGTGTCAAGAATAAAATATGGTATAGACTTAGGAACTACCAATTCATCAATAGCCACCATCACCGACGGCGAACCGGTTATATTCAAAACGGATACAAAATCTCCGGTTATGCCTTCATGCGTTTCTTTTTCTAAAAGAAAAATTACTAAAGTAGGTACTCCTGCTCTTAACGACTACTATTCCGAGAAGAAAAATGCCACTGTAAACTGGGTAAAAACCAAAAGTAATGCGTTCGTTGAATTTAAACGCGAAATGGGCAGTGATACCCTGTTCGAAAGCACAAACATGAAGTGTTCTTTCAGTGCCGTTGATTTGTCATCGGAAGTCCTAAAAAAACTTAAGACATTTATCCCCGAAGAAGCTAAGGATATAGTCATTACTGTTCCAGCTAAATTTACTGTTAATCAGAAGGCTGCTACCATAACTGCAGCTGAAAAGGCTGGTTTCAGATGTTGCGAGCTTCTGCAGGAGCCACTTGCTGCATCTTTTGCATATGGAATATCCACCCATTTCCAAAACGGTATCTGGCTGGTATTCGATTTTGGCGGCGGTACGTTTGATGCGGCTCTTGTTCAGGCTAATGACGGAGTTATGCAGATTTTTGATACAGAGGGCGACAGCTTCCTTGGTGGAAAGGATCTTGATCTGGCAATCGTTGAAAAAATTATTATCCCGTACATAAACTTAAACTACAGCATCCGTGAAATTCTTATAAGTGAATCAAGATGCAGTATATTAAAGGAATCTCTGAAAATTTATGCAGAGAAGATAAGAAAAGAGCTATCTTTAAGTGAAAGCTTTGAATATGTTAGCGATCTTGGGGATATTGGTATAGATGATGACGGAGAAGAAATCGTTATAGACCATGTATTTACCCGTGAGGAAGTTTATAAAGCTATTGATGATTTGTATCAGAAAGCCGTGGATATGTGTATTGATCTTCTGGCAAGAAATAATATCAAAAAGGATATTATTGACAGGATTATTCTTGTCGGAGGACCGACACACTGTCCGCTTATTCGTGAAAAACTGAAAAAACAGATCAGCGAGAAATTAGACTGCTCCATTGACCCTATGACTGCAGTTGCTGTAGGAGCTGCTTTATATGCTCAGAGCTTTGATGTCCCGGATGAAGATGATTCAGAAGAAGCCGATAATAAAGATGCTCTTAAACTGGAGGTTGTTTATCAGAGTAATTCCATTAACGATACCGAGTGGGTCGGTTTAAAACCGGCTGCTACAGATACGTATCCGGACGGGCTGGAAATTGAGTTATCCAGAACTGATAATGCCTGGTCTTCCGGCAGAATAAAATTAGGTGATGATGGTGAAGCGGTTGAGGTTCTGCTGGAAAGGAATCGTTCCAATACATTTAAAATCATTGGTTATGATAGTCATGGAAACCTCATAAAGATATCACCGAATTCCATAAATATTAACCAAGGTGTAAAACTTTCCGGAGCTGTTCTTCCATATAATATATGCTACAGTTACAAAAATCCTTATGCACTGTATACTGTCACCAGTACCAATCTGGTAGCTTCCTTTTCAGGGCTGGAAAAGAATAACCCTTTACCGGCCGTGGGCAAAAATGATGATCGCCGGGTTTCTAAATTTATTGAGGCAGGTTCAGACAGCTTTATGACTATCCCTATATTTCAGGCAGATCATACTATTAGGGATGAATCTTTCTCATTGTGTTATGAGCATGTAACTGACATTGTCATTTCTGGAAAGGAACTGAGTAGTAATATTTATCCGGATGATCCTGTTCATCTGACTCTCAAAGTCAACACATCAGAAATGATGGAACTTGAAGCTTATTTTCCGAAACAGAACATTACCGTAGCTAAGAGCCTGCATATCAATACTGAACTTTCCAGTGAAGAAGCTGAGGAAACATTCTGGGTAATTTCTTATAGAATACAACAGATAATTAAAGAAATGGCAGAAGCCAAGGTTCCTGTTAAAGCTATAGAACGTCGTCATGATGACGTCATAGAACTGATGGAAAAATATGTTTGCGGTGATAAATCACTTGAAGTAAGAGCAATTCTTCAGCAGATAAGACAGATACTGGTTCTTGTAGACAGTCACTACCTGAAGAATGAAAGGATTCTTTTAAAGCACTTCTTTGAAACTATTAAAAATAAGAGGGTAGACAGAGATAGTGAAAAATTATGGAAGAGTAATTATCTGACCAGGTTACCAAAAACTGAAGACATAGAAGAAGGTGATATTAAACATCTAAGAGCTTTAAAATCCTTCTTTGTCTCATCATATAAGGCTTTAGCTCCACTGGTTATTAATGCCAATGTTTTTATGAGCTGGTATTTCAGTGATTTGTATATCTCTTTTGATAATAGCGACGAAATTGGGCCGTTATTAGAGAAATTACACGATATTGGTTTTGATAATTATAATCATCCTGATTTCTGGAAATTGGTATCTGAAATAACGGATATTGCTCCGCAGGAATTCAGCGAAGGACGTCAAGGATATCTGAAATAAAATCTTTATAAGTCAGAAAAGAAGCTGTGATAAGCACCATTCAGGAATACAGTCATTTTTTAGCGATTGACTGCATTCTTTTGAATGGTGCTTATTTCTTCTTTCCTATTCTCTATATTTAACCGTTTGACTTATCACCATTTGTCAGGTTTTATTGACTTCACCAAGTACCATATCTAAACTTTTAGTAATCACCACCTGAAAAACAATGACGGGTATTACGTAACTGTTATTTCAAATACAGGTGCTGTTCCTATGATTTGATATTATTCAAAACTACTAAACAACATAATTTACGGAGACTAAAAATGGAGTCTGAATCATCTAACCTGCTTATTTCCTTTATCGGTGCCTCTCCATACAAAGACAGTAAATACAATTATCCGGATACAGATCTTCCAATTGAATGTAAGTATGGAACAACAGCCTTCATTGCATATCTGAAGGAAAAAGAAAACATAAATATTAATAAATTACTTATCTGTGGCACGTCATCAAGCTTCTGGCATATGATTCCAGAATATTTTCTTGAAACAGCTGACAGAATTTTTGCCGGAAATGCTCATCTTGATGAAATTAAAAACAAACTTCAGAGAATAAAAGGAGCTTCCTCCTGTCTTGAATTTAAAGAGCTCATAGTAACAGACAAAAAGTCATCTCTACCGGAAAACAGAGATAAATTTATAGAACTCTGGAAACAATGCGAGAATAACCTGAATGATGCTATAAAGGAATCAGGGATGACTGTTTTCTTTATTGAGCATGCAGAAGAATTTTCTGAATACGATAAACAGATTGAATTGTTGAACAGAATTAAAGATTCCGGACTGATTGATTCTTCCACCAGCATATATCTGGATATTACCTATGGTCTCAGAATAATGCCGTTTATGACATTTATCAGTTTTCAGAGTCTCTGTTATACCGAAAATCTACACATCAAAAAGATATGCTACTCGCCGGAGTACATGCCTAAAACAGAACCTGTCGAAAGACTTGCTTATATAGAATCAGTTAAGAACAGACTGAGATATCTTAAAAATACCGAACTCAATAAATACAACGATAAACTGGAAGTCATAGAAGGTATACTTAAACCTGCTAAGAATACTTCGCCACAACAAAAAACTACGGCAATCCGGGATACATACTGCTGTTTTTTAGACAGTACCGAAGAAATGTTGAATGATGCTGCTCTTATAAATCGCTACAATGCAACATACAGTCCTGCAGTATTTGCAGAAAAGATTCCTGAAACTGTAAAAACCCAAGATGACAAATCACTAAGGGATATTCTGAAGGAAATATCCTACTTTCTGAATATAAGTGATTACGAAAAATCAGCGGAATTGCTGCTACAATATAAAGAATCCATAATCAATACAATTAATAATAACCAGATAACAGCAAAATTATCCAGTCTCTTTGATTGGGCACAAACATTTAGCCAAAATCAAGAGGTTCCCCAAGAGCAGGGGGCTTCATTAAAAATGCTTGCAGGTATCTATCTTGATGAAAACTGCTACGACTATATTCATGCCATAAACTGTTGCTACAGCGCTATTGAAGATTATGAATATTCGTCATACAATCCTACCGGATACTGTGAACCTAATTACTTGAATGAGCTTAAAAAGAAAAAAAGAGAAAAGATCACCAAAAGATATAAGAAATATAACGAATTTATAGAATTATACAGATCAATGTTTGTTCACCTTGAAGACAAAACAAAGGATATCGATAAAGATGAAGCACGTATCCATAAGTTTATTAAAGTTGACGACAACAACCAGATTGATGAAAAAAATCTCAGAGAAAAAATACTAGAACCATTTAAATCACTGGAAGTAAAATTTAATCAGAAACAGCGAACACCTGGACACGTGATGTTTACCTTTATAGGTTCAGGTGACTATGGCCATACATCCTATACCTACTGCAATCCCTTCCATAGAGACGAACATTATTTTGATGTGACCGGTTCTCGAGCGCTTGGTATTTCTCTTGCACGCAAACTTCGGGATATACAGAAAAATGTTGATGTTGAAGATACAAAACTCACTAGACTGGTAGTCTGCGGAACAATTACCAGTAACTGGCGTACAGTAATGGAGTCCCTGGATCAGGAATTCCTTCAGGAGTTAAGTACTAACAATCCGGATATTCGTAAAAAATTCATCTCCATAAAGGATGAAATAATCACTCATCTCAATGATACAGGTAACACCGAAGGTCAAATAGATGTCATGCAAATTACCACTATTAATGACTTTTTTCAGGAAAACAGAGATATTATCGGCTTCGATATTATTTTTGCAGTAACAGCAGATACCATAAGTAACCCTGAAACCCAAAGGGAAATAATTGACTGTATTACCAGAAATGTTGATACCAATGACCTGATATCCTTTGATATAACTCACAGTTATCGCATTATTCCAATTATCAGCCTGTGTGCCTTTCTGTATCTGAAAGCAGTTAAACATAACGAAATCCGTCACATATTCTACGGTGATGTTCCATTAGAAGGAGACTTTAATTTCCTCAAGGGTTTGAAAAAGAGTCAGCTTTCCGATGAGGACGTATTCCTAAGGTATAAGGAACAGATAGAAGCGGTACTCAGCGATGTTACAGATGAAGAACTCCTCTGTGGCAAGGTGTACGATATGCGCAATCTCGCAAAACTACTGGAATATTCTGCATCAATTAACCAGTATATTGCTACAAATAATCTTATTTTTCTGCAGCCTCTTATAAAAATTGAACTCAGAAAACGTGATTTTTATAATTATGTCAATTTCCAGAACGGTGTGCTCTTAAATTCTATGTCTTTTTTTGAGGCTGCTGCGGAATTTCTAGAACCGGCTGTTGACAGACTTCGTGAAGGATTTACAGATCCTGTTCTTGATACGCTTAAGGATAAAATTTTTACAAGTCTATCCTGGATAGAAGATATTCTTAGTGAAACACAGGATAAAACTATCAACACGCTCATTAAAAAGGCTCGTTTGAATATTGAATCCGAAGACTTTATAAAAGCATTCTGTTGTTGCTATCAGGCTATGGTCAGCTCTGCTCAAAACTTAAGAAAATGCATTATAGAATTCCGTAAAGAGAACATAATCTCCATTTCCGATGATGATAAATCATTTATTATAATTAAACCTATTGACAGTGGTTTGAAAACAATTATTGAAAAAATCAATAATAAAAATAGATATAGGAAATACCCTGTGCAACTTAAAGATGCATTTATAACTTCACCCAAAAATGAAGATGCTAAAAATCGAAAACTATCTGCAATAAGTGGCCTTATTTTTACCCATTGGGGTTATATCAAAAATTTGCGAAACATGTGTTTTCATCATGAAAGTACAAGCGTAATTAAAGAGGAAATATCAAAGAAATCCAATAAAAACAATATAAACGGACCTGAAAAAATCAGAGAATTCATTATAAATAAAGGCATCCCTGATATTAAAACAGTATTAGGATGCATTAAAGATATGCAGAGGAATTAAATTTTGTTAATACGAAGAATAAAATAGCATAAGTCTCCCGATACATAATTTTTTCAACCGTTAACCGATATCAGGTAAACGGTTGTTTTTTTAGGCTGTTAATTTTTTGGAAAAATCTCAAACTATTATGCTGTAATGCTTTCTATTATTTGCCCGTGCGTATCTTCTCGTAAACTTTTCCACTACATGTTATTGTTCCTCCAGGAAAATTTAAAGCGGTTCAGAATGCATAAAACTGAACCACTTTAATCAAACAGTATAAGAATTTACATCTAAAAGACAGCTTTCTTATTTATAGAAAGCCTTAACTGCCTGGTAAAGGCTGTATATATCATACTTGGCAGCCAGCTCAAAAGGTGAGTGCATTGCGAGAATTGGTACACCGAGGTCTACAACATTGATATCAAATTTAGCAATGTACAGAGCGACTGTACCGCCGCCACCGACATCAACAGCACCGATTTCACCAATCTGCCAGGTAACGTTGTCTCTATCGAGAATACCGGTTACCATAGAGAGTAATTCCGCACTGGCATCGTTACTGCCGGACTTGCCTCTGGCACCGGTGTACTTAGTGAGAACACATCCATGATTCAGCTGGCAGCTGTTACTCTTATCAAATACGCTGGCAAAGTTCGGATCAAATGCAGCGCCGACATCAGTTGAAAGGGCATTTGATGATCTCAATACAGTGTTGATATCACCATGAAGGATTTCTGTAATATCCTCAATGAAATTAAGCATAAAGTCGGAGCTCATGCCGGTAGGGCCGTATGAGCCGATTTCCTCTTTATCAGCAAATACTGTAAGAGTAGTGTATTCAGGATTGCTGCTTTCAAGTTCAGCCATAAATGCGCCGAAAGCACATACGCGGTCATCCTGTCCGTAAGAACCGACAAGACTTCTGTCAAGACCGACATCACGTGAATTGTAGGCAGGAACCAGAGAGAGTTCAGAAGTCAGAAAATCTCTTTCAGTGAAGCCGTACTTGTCATGGAGAAGCTTAAGAAGATTTAACTTA
>OMYE01000218.1 GCA_900315145.1 uncultured Pseudomonadota bacterium
CCTCAATACAATACAGGAACTCCAAAATATCTAATTTAACCTAAATTCCCTGGGATAATTTGTAGCTACATAAACTCTATACTTCATTATTGGAAGGAGACTTCGGTAATGAACTATGAGCTTGCAACTTATCCCCCTGCTTATCAAAATAGTTCGGGTACTTAATTTTAAATTTGTCGTATAAGATTGTAGCCGAACTTTGCGCCTCATTGGTAATTATTCTAGTTGAATACACTGTGCATTTCTGATTTCTTAAACCCAAGTACAATTCAACCGAATTATTGTATGACAGTTCCAAAGTTTTTTGTACATACAGGTTAATCGTTGCTGCAATTTGGCAGAGCAACAGATGACCCAGCACTCTGTCCTCTGAATGAACTCTGAGCGGAATTAATCTGCTTAATCCTTTTCCGAGATCAAAATATTGCTCCACAATCAGTCTGTTGTAATATACATTCAGAATCTCCTCCCGTTTGAACGGTAAAGAAGAAAGTATGATGAATATTCCAGACGTTTCAAAAATTTTATGGAAGTCGGAATGCTTTTCTTTCAATTTTTTCTTAGAAAGTTTTTTGGCATTGGCAATCGTTTTGTCATTTTCATCAGATGCCGCGGCGACATCGTAGCATAGAAAAGCATAGGCTGTATTTTGCTTTGTACCGACCCTGCATTCAACATCCTTCACATAAACAAACCGACCCATAAATTCAATCAGATTGTTCGATGTTTTTAAATCTGAACTTCCTGATTCCACAATAGACTTATGCAGATTTTTTAGCTTTTCCGGCAACCTCGCAACAAAATCAATGTTTGCCTCGTACAGTTCATCGATGTTTTTATCTGAAACATAACCGGCATCCAGAAGTGTAAAATCAGTGTTTACAGAATACTCACCAAGTGTGGTAATTGTTGTTGACAGGGTCGAAACATCATTGATATTACCAGGAATTGCTCTGAAGATTAATGGGTATCCTGAATCCCTCTGAACTGCAGAAACCATTCTAACTTCGTTACTGATTTTGCCGTTGTGATTGCTGACATTTGGCAGTTCGATATCTATGTCATTCGGTAATCCGGTACTGTCAATCACTATAGCAGGATCATTACAAATATTTTTTTTGAGCCACTCGATATGAGCTCTGAAAAATTTTTGTCTGACATCCTCTCTGCCTAAAAATTTTAGAAATTCACTGATCCGCTGAGAATGAAGATCTGCATTTGGGTATAGAATTTTTGCAAAATTACCTTCATACCAGGTGTTACAGTGCATGCAGGAGTAGTTTGTCAGAATATAAAACATGATCATCGAATAGATGGTGTCAGAATTTTTATATCCTATAGCTTCGATAACTTCATCGTATTTTATGTTGCGAATTAACTGAGAAAGGAAATATGAATCTCCAAAATCTAAAATGAGAGTTGGTTTCTTTCTCTGGTCGTTTTTCAATTGTCCCGTGTAGTTCTCGGGTGCATCAAGGAATAAATTGTTAACAGGGTCGAATTTGAAAACACCTCTATCCTTGCTGAAAAAAATAAAATTTTTCTCATCGATTACACGACCAAGATAAATAGTTCCCTTCTTTCTGATTTTGCCATTTTCCCTGTAAGAGATACCTGGTACCTTAGCGTATTTATAGTTACCTTTGGTTTGAAAAGATAATTTTATACCTGATGAAGTTGTCTCTGTCATAATGTAGTTACCAAACATATTAGTATAACTACATTATAACAAAATTCAGGTGTACAATAAAGGGGTAATGTTTGGAAAACCAAGGTATAATAAGGAAAAAGGAGTAGCACAGTGCTACTCCTCACGAGTTGTAGTTACCAAAAACTACAGGGAATTTAGGTTAAAGATATTGATGGAAATATTATTTCAAGTAGTATTTCCTATAAAAAGTTAAACCTTATTGAAAAAAGAAAAGGCTGGATTGTTGATTTTAAACAATACGAATATACTTAAAACCGTAGCCTTTTTTGGTGCTAATGCGTCGGGTAAAAGTAATATATTTCACGCTCTGACGTCTGCTATATTGACTATCAGGGGATCGGCAGACAGACAGGTTGGAGACCGGCTTGAATTAATTACCCCGTTTGCATTTGATGAGAATAGTATTGGCAGACCAAGTCATTTTGAGTTTGTATTTATTGCTGGCGGAAGGCGTTATGTATACGGTTTTTCAGCAATAAAAACACAGATCAAAACAGAGTATCTCTATGTGTACAACAGTTCAAAACCGACTGTCATTTTTATCAGGGATGAGGACGGCGTAGAAGACGAGTCAGGCAATAGAAGCTCGCAAAAATATAAAATCACTCAGAAATCGTTAAGATCTAAATTAAGCCCTATTATCAGCAGAAATACCGTAAATAAACTGTTTCTGTCAACTGCCACAGTATGGAATTGCGAAGAAACAAGAATTCCCATGATGTGGTTTATGAATTCAATTAATACTTATCCTTCAAACAGGTATGACGGTTTATTGCCGATAACAGGAGAACTGTTTGAAAAAGATTCTGATCAGTCGCTGAAACGTTTTATCAAAGCGGTGCTAAAAGAAGCTGATCTTAATATTTCTGATTATGAATTTGGAACTCGTGAAGTTCCTCCGGAGCAATACGGGTATCGTGTTGCTGGTTTCAAACAGATTGACAGGGCTAAGAATTTAGTAATTACAACAGTTCACAATTTCAAAGATGATCTGGGTAACGAGAGTTCATATTCTCTCGATTTGCATGATGAATCACTCGGTACTAAGAATTTATTTTTTTTGAGTCCTATTATAAAGAGGGCCTTTGAAACCGGGGAAACATTGTGCATAGATGAGTTTGATTCAAGTGTACATCCTATGTTACTGGTTTATTTAATCGGATTATTCCACAATCCTAAAGTGAATAAAGCAAATGCGCAATTAATTATTTCGGTGCATACATTGGATTTGCTGGATACAAAAATATTTAGGAGAGATCAGATTTATTTTATTGAGAAAGATCCTAAAAACGGTGTGAGTGAATTGTATTCGCTGGATGAGTATAAGGCAACCAGAAAGCCGGAGGATATTCACAAATCGTATATGCTGGGCCGTTACGGTGCAATTCCTTTTATAGGTAATGGAGAGGAACTATGGCAGTGATAACACCCGGTTATTCTCCTAAAAGGAGAGGAATAGAAAATAAAAAAAGAAGACCCGTGATAATTGTTAACGCGGAGGGTAACAATAAGACAGAAACCAATTACTTGAAGAAATTTGCCTCCAACCGTAAATTTACCTTGTTTTTTTCTTCTGATCATTCAACTGATCCGCTGACGATGGTCAAGAATATTTTTAAAGATCAGAAAGAAGTTGGGTTTGATCCAAGTTTTGGAGATCGAGCCTTTTGTTTAATTGATTCAGATTTTGATGCTGGCAAAAACAAAAAAATTAAAGAAGCAGAAAATTATTCGTCAAAGAAAAATATTGATTTAATTGTTTCCGGACCATGTTTTGAAATATGGTTCATCTGTCACTTCATCTATTCAACTAAACAATATAAATCAAGCGCTGATGTAATTTTAGAACTGCAAAAATATATTCCTAAATATGCAAAAAACAGCGATCAAATGTTTGATTTGCTGTCTGAAAAGGTAGATTTTGCTGTAGATAATGCAAAGAAGTTGGAAGCTGAATTAATAAAAGACGGGAAGAACATTCACAGTGTGGAATTTATGCCCAGCACAGAGGTTTATCGCATTGTCGAGTATATCAGGCAGTTATGCCTATGATGAATATGAGCGGAAGTTCTTTTCATTTTATTCCGCCTTCTTGAACAGAAAATTATCAGATATGATAAATCCTTGTGTATACATGTTTCTGAGCGTTATGATGTATAGAAGAATTTGAAAAGTTTAGTTTGGATAAAC
>OMYE01000004.1 GCA_900315145.1 uncultured Pseudomonadota bacterium
GTTCAGAGTTTCTTTCTGCACCTGCCATGCTACACCGTTCATATCTGGAGTAAGGTCTCTTACCTTGGTGC
Organism: uncultured Pseudomonadota bacterium; assembly: GCA_900315145.1. Taxonomy (GTDB): domain Bacteria; phylum Pseudomonadota; class Gammaproteobacteria; order Enterobacterales; family Succinivibrionaceae; genus Ruminobacter. The sequence goes on from OMYE01000004.1 coordinate 72, forward strand.
TGTACTCCTTCCATTCACCTACCTGAGTTGCATCAGCTCCGCTCACACTCTTAGGATCGTAGACTCTAGGAGCTATATCTGTCGCCTTCATACTCTTGTTCTTATGCGGACGGACATATACCTTAACATCACGGATCCCGCTTACGTCATAGGCATAGGTATATATTACAAAGGTGTTATCAGCATGGATAGGCACCCAGCCTTCCGCCTTACCGTCGTTAGCTGACCCCGGGTTAGTAGGATAACGCTGTACCCACCACATAGACGGACCGGTTCTGTCCTTAGAAAGATTCTTCTGAACATATGGTTCAGTAAAGTACAATGACTGGTTGAAGCCAAGTGTAGGTTTTACGTTATCGTCAGTGTTTTCGTCATAATAACCGAAGCCTGAATCAATAGAAGATATCAGGAAGTACCAGCCAAGCTCGGCAGGGTTGGCGCCACCGGCGTAATCATTGTTTTCATCACCCTTTACAGGATATGAGAACATATACGGATTCAGCTGATTTCCGGCATAGGTTACCTGCTTATGGGCATCAGTTGTCGGAGACCAGTAGTTAGGATGATCATCAAGCCAGATCTGTTCAGCAGTTTCTGCATAGCTTAATGCAGCCTGCAGTAAAGCGAAGTTTCTTTCGAATTCAGCCAGTTGACCTTTCCATACCCCCATAGGTATATGCCAGTGATACCAGTCTGGGTCGGATGACGAATCACGTGTATCCACCCATGAACCGTCCTGAATATGCTGGATGTCATCTTCCGGAATCTTATAGGCTGCGAGATATTCCTCTACCCCCATTCCCACAACACCTTCTGTGGTGTATTCTTTTCCGGATGCCAGCCAGGTGTCTATTGATCCCGCACGGCCTTCGCCGTTATCTCCGTCATGAGCTATTACATAATACATGATTCTGCCGTTGGCATCGGCTTCGTATTCCTTACGGGAAATCTCTCTGTCGACAGTGGCAGAACCTTCCCAGCCTTCCAGCCATGAGCCGTTCTGATCCACCGGAATGGCTGCGATCTGATCAGCCTTGCCTGTAACAGGATCTACGTACTGTACCCAGTGCGGAATGGCGCAGAATGGATATTTATTGAGAATATTCTGCTGTTCATGAGCCATCCCCACATATTCCCATTTACCCTGGGCATAGGTATTCTGAAGATCTGCTCTGTTTGGCGGAGACACCATGGTGTCATATGACGGATCCGCATAATTGTACGGATAGTCTGTGAGAGTTCTGGAGAAGTGGTTGTTACCTACTACTGATTTAAATGAAGATCCTAAAAAGTAATCCTGCTGCAGGGTAACGTTCTGATAAATCAGATCCTTGAGGAAATACTTAGGTCCGACCAGAGGCCCCATGGAATGATGACCGGTAAAATGAATCGGTTCAAGAGCATTATAACCATTAGTGGTCTTCAATGAACCCACTGTACTCTTCCAGTCCTTTGCCCAACCTGGTTTGAATCCGAAAAGATCAAGTTCCGCAAAGCTCTGCACATTGTTAATTACAGCTGCGGACATGGTTACCTGAGTCTGGCTCAGAGGATGGCTGCCGTGATTAGCGTTGGCTGTCTGAGCCGGCCATACGGTATAGGCATTCTCCTTTGCATCTCTCTGATAATACTGAGCCAGATTGTCATGAGGCATAGGCTCTCCGTCAGGAAGAAGATAGGTGTAACCTGCCGGAGGATTGATCTTTATCTGATATGCCTGACCATCGTATGCGTATCTGATTGCCCCTCCTACCGGAGTTGAAGCGTATTTTGAAGTATCATAATACGGCCAGAAATTAGGCATATGATTATGGTAGATATGGGTGGCTGCAATTACTGCTTCAGCTTCACCGCTCGCTGCAATCATCGGCTCGCCATGCTTACTGCTGCGGTTAAACCATTGATTTTAAAATAATTAGTCATAATCACCAATGTACAATAAAAATTCATTAAAAAAGATGTTAAATTCATGTTTGATTTAACATTGTTATAACAATTTTACTTTAAAAAAAATTATTATGCAAACATTTTTAAACAAGATTTTTATCAAAAATAATTATATTTTTACTTGTTATTCATTCAATAATTTTGTGCTCTAATTAAAATATAAATCTCCTCTTTTTTTCCAGACTGAAAGAAAAAAAACTTACATTTTGCATCTTCATTTCTATCGCTAAACTTACTTATTCAGCCATCCGCAGAATAAATATCACTACGGAAAAGATAAATAAAAACCCGTGACCTTAACGATCACGGGTGATAAAAAGATATATAGTTTTTTGATATTATAAATGAACACCATTACCTTCTGATTATCCGGCAATCATTTTCTTAAAAAACCGTCATGATAAACCGGTTATTCTCCGGAATAAATAAAACAGGCTTAGGATTATATGAGGTTATCAATGCCGATGCTTCAGCATGGAGGCGAGCGTTCCGTATATAATGCGCAGCTCATGCGCACTCATATCAGATTTGGCATAAACCCGGCGAATCTGCCCCATTACACTGCCGTTATGATTCTCTTTAAGGAAACCGCAGTCTTTTAGATTCTGCTCAATAAAGCCGTAGAACTGTTCGAGATCTGAATGCTTCGGTTTGCGCAGCCCATCATCATAATCGTTCTTTACTAGCGGAAGTTCTGAAGCACGTAGCACCGCCTGACGCAACTCATATGACAGCACCTGTACGCTCATTGCGAGATTTAATGAGGAGTACTCCGGATTGGCGTCGATATTTATGTGAATATCACAGCGCTGAAGTTCTTCATTGGTAAGTCCGGTGCGTTCTCTGCCGAACAGAATGGCACACTTCATATTATTAGCTATATGTGGCAGGATTTTTTCAGCCGCCTCTCTAGGCTGGTACAGAGGAAGCTCTATACTGCGCATTCTGGCTGAGGTTCCGGCGACAAGAGTAATATCCTCAAGAGCTTCATCCAGAGTGGCAAAAACCCTGGCATTCTTTAATATATCCGCAGCCCCCTTGGATAAAGCTAAAGAATCGTCATTTACAATACATTCCTTGGTTGTCACGACACGCAGATCGGAAAGTCCCATGGTTTTCATAGCCCGGGCAGCTGAACCTATATTGCCGTAATGACTGGGATCAACCAGTACCATTATCATATTATCAAGACAGCTGAAATTATCCGCCATGTTAATTTGCTCCTAAAGTATTCAATAATTCAAAAAACAGTATCTTCCGGAATCAAACAGGATATTCAAAATAAAAACGGCACTCAGTATAACAGCCTCCGGTTGATTAGACCAACTATATTTTCAGCATTATCACCGGTATATTCGACAGCCTTTACCTTATTTTGGCATACTGCAGAGTTCAGGCATTTTTCATCTGTAAATAAAAACCGGTGTCTCAAGAACACCGGTTCAGAATCTTATATAGTACTGATAAAACAGAACATTATTTCATAAACTACTTATCTTCGGTCTTTTCCTCTGCTTCAGCTGGATTTAAAACCTTATCATCATATCCGATATTCTGATATTCGTTTGCCGTATCAAGCATATGAATTTCCAGCAGGGCATTTTCAAATTCTAGGAAATAAGTCACATTGGTACTGCGGGCAAGTTTGAAGTAATCCAGAGCCTTCTGCTTCTTGCCTGCCAGAAGATGCATCTTACCCATATAGAAATATGCCTCACAGAGATGTTCATTGCGTTCAACATAATCCTTGGTATTATCAAAGATATGTTCCCACAAATCCTCTTCTGTTCTGAATCCTAAAAACACCTCCACCAGTCTTGTACCGAATACCAGATCCTTGGCATTAATCATTCTGTACCGGTCGAGCAGTTTCTGTCTGGCCTTTTCCGGATCATTGGCATTCTCGGCAAAGAAGAGCCACAGCATATAGTAAGGGTCCTGACGATCCTTCAGATAATTCTGATACAAATCTTTTTCCGCCATCAGTTCACGTTTACCGTAGTAAAGAGCCATACCTCTCTGGAAGTATGCAGAGGAGTCGTGCGGATTCAGTTCAATAGCTCCGTCGAGAGCATCATATGCTTCAAGAAACTTGCTGTGGACATAAAGAGAGGCCCCGTAATCGCGGTAACAGTCTGAACTCTGATTATCCACGCCGATACAGGCAAGAAGACTTATAACAGAAAGAAAATCAAGTCCTAGATGATTATATATCTCCGCTCTGCGCCACATGACGGCGGCAGTCTGAACCGGAGTCAATTTTTTGTTTCCGAGAACCTGAGACACCTTGACTAAATTAAGCTGTTCATTAGGAGAAACCACTCTTGGAAGCTCGATTTTAATGAATCGGGGATCAATATGCTCATCAAGAGCCGCTCTTTGAGCGCCGGTGGACGCACAACCTGCGGTTAAAGACAAAACAAAAGCCGTATTAACGGCAATAAACAATTTTTTCAGCATGATCATTTTTCCAAGTTATTTTTTGAATATTTTATACTTTTTCTCTTTCTACTGATGATCACATGTAATTAATTATTATAATCAGCTTACAGAAAAAGCGTATTTTACGGACACTCAGGATAGGTTAATTATATCCCAACATATGTCTGTTGAATAAAACTAGTATATACGGAATCTTGTAAAATGAGACATTCATGCGATAAAAATGAAAAAGACCGCGGCTTCTACGCCTGCGGTCTTTAAATCAGCCTGTTAAAAGCTCATGCCGTAATGTTCCGGCTTATCTTAATAATCAGCTTCGGAGATTTCCTCCTGATCCTTCTTTACTTCAGCAACAAGCAGATTTTCTCTGGTAATACCGAGAAAAAGCGGCCAGGTTGAAGCTACATAGATTGATGACATTGTACCAAACACAATACCGATAAACAGAGCCAGTGAGAAGCCGTATATCATCTCTCCGCCGAAAAGCAGAAGTGCAACAACGGTAATCAATGTAGTCAGAGATGTGATAATGGTTCTTGAAAATGTCTCGGTTAAAGACAGATTAAAGAGATCCACCATCTGCATCTTATGCAGTTTTCTGGCATTTTCACGAATACGGTCGAATACAACGATTTTATCATTTAAAGAATAACCGATAACTGTCAGTACTGATGCTAGAACTGTCAGATCATATTCTATCTCGCATACTGAAAAAACACCCAGAACAACAATCACGTCATACACCAGGGAAATAATAGCACCGGTAGCCATACGCCATTCGAAACGCATAGCTATATATATCAGCAGAATAACCAGTGACAGAACAACAGAGATAACACCGCTTACCACCAGTTCCTGACCAACTGCCGGACCTACGTATTCAGAACGGGCAATCGCAACACCTGGATCATTCTTGGCTACAATAGTCTTTACCTTTTCAGTAATGTCCTTCTGATTTTCATCCCCCTTAGGCTGAATACGGATGGAAATATCACGGGTAGTACCGAAATTCTGAACTACAGCGTTGGATATTCCGCCATCTGCCAGTTCCTTACGGACGGTATCTAGGCTTACCTCTTTAGGATATTGAACTTCAATAACCACGCCACCGGTAAAATCAAGTCCCCAGTTCAGACCTTTAAAACCCAGCACAAAAGCAAAGATCAGTACAGCTGTCAGAAATATTGCTTCAACAAGCTTGGCAATCTTCATAAATGGGATAACAGTTCCCGGCTTAATTATTTGAAACATATCTGTACCTCTCTGTTAAATCCACAACTTCTCTATCTTGCGACCGCCGACTACACAGTTAACAACTGCACGACAACAGGTAACAGCAGTAAACATAGAGCACAGAAGACCAATTATCAGTACAAGAGCAAATCCTCTTACCGGACCGGTACCGACAGCAAACAGAATCAGTGCTACCAGAATAGAGGTAATGTTAGAGTCCATAATTGTTACCAGAGCTCTTTCATAACCAAGATGAATAGCCTGCTGTATGCCTCTGTTGTTTCTGATTTCCTCACGTATACGTTCATATATCAGTACGTTGGCGTCCACAGCCATACCGATGGTTAATACAATACCGGCAATGCCTGGGAGGGTCATTGTGGCACCAGGAATAATGGACATTACACCGACCAGCAGTACAAGGTTGAAAAACAGAGCCAGATTGGCCACAAGACCGAAAGCACGATAATAGCAGATCATGAATATGCAGAGGATTAAAAGCCCCCAGGCCATAGCCTGCATACCGTTCTTGATATTCTGCTTACCGAGACTAGGTCCGATGTTTCTTTCTTCAACAATCTGAATCGGAGCAATAAGAGCACCGGCACGCAGCAGAAGTGCCAGATTGTGTGCTTCTGTAGGACTGTCCAAACCTGTAATACGGAACTTGTTACCTAAACGGGCCTGAATTGTTGCTACATTGATAATCTGTTCAACCTTTCTAAATCTTACAGCACCATTAGAATTATCAGTATTCTCCACAACCTTATATTCAATAAAGTTAGTGGCCATCGGCTGTCCGATATGATCACGGGTGAAGTTTGACATTGTACTGCCACCCTTAGAATCAAGACTGATGTTAACCTCTGGACGACCGTTTTCATCCATACCGCTCTTGGCATCGATAATATGATCACCTGTAAGAATAACATGCTTGGTTACAACAACTGGGCGACCGTTCTTATCTGTCAGCACTTCATCATTTGAAGAAACAACGCCGCTTGCTGCACTCTGGACATCAGCAGCCTGATCAACAAGGCGGAATTCAAGAGTAGCGGTTGCACCGAGAATTTCCTTGGCTCTAGCTGAATCTTCAATACCAGGGAGTTCAACAATAATACGATCTGCCCCCTGTCTCTGTACCAGCGGTTCAGCTACACCGAGCTCGTTGACACGGTTTCTGATGATATTTATATTCTGTTCAACAGCGTAGGTTTTGATTTCTTTAATCTTATTTTCCTTCATCACCATTTTGATGATCTGCTGTCCGTCCTCCTCATCAGCTTCAAAAGTCATATCAGCATGCTTACCACGGAGCAGCTGCATTGCCTTATCTCTTGTTTCAGCATCACGGAAGGTAATAATGACATCGTTACCTACAGGTCTGATTCCTGACAGACGAAGCTTTTCCTCTCTTAATTCAGCACGGAAGTCCTGAACAGTCTGGGTTACAATTTTCTTTAAAGCCTCATCCATGTCCACTTCCATCAAGAAGTGCAGACCACCTCTTAAGTCAAGTCCGAGTTTTAAAGGCTTGGCTCCTATGGATTTAAGCCAGTCAGGAGTTGCAGCAGCAAGATTAAGGGCAACAACATAGTTATCACCCAATTCGCTGGTCAGCTTTTCCTTGACCTTTAAACGTAGGTCATTATCTTCAAAACGAATGAGAGCCTGGCCTTCATTACGTTCAACCTTGCAGTCAGGACAATCCTGAGCTACAACCTGTTCTATCTTGGCATAATCTTCCTTTTCTAGAGTTATACCTTTAGAACCGCTAATCTGTATTGCCTGATTTTCACCATAGAGATTCGGCAGGGCGTAAATGCCTCCTATAACCAGAATGGCGATAATCATCAGATTTTTCCATAAAGGATATTTGTTTAACAAAACTAGCTCCTTATACTTTTCGTCTTAAAACGAAAAGGCTACCGCACACATACAACACTTTATATATAATGATTATTTCTTTTTCTGTGTTGCTTCCACTTTAACTTCGTTATAAGTTCCCTTTGGTAATGCAGAAACTACATAACTGCGATTGATTTTGATCTGACAGCCCGGAGCAACTTCAATAGTAAAAAGTTCAAGTTCATCATTAACCTTTACAATTTTTCCGATAATGCCGCCGTTGGTAAGTACTTCATCACCTACTGCAAGATTCTTAAGAGATTCTAATCTATCCTTGTTTCTTTTGCTGTTTGGTCTGATAGCGAATATGTACATAAACAGAACAGCAACTATAAGCATTATAAAAAAAGTCGGATCAAAACCGGGCTGAGGTGCTGCAGCTTCAGTCCCGGCGTCCGCCAACGCAGTTGGAAATAAATTCATCATAAACCTCTATTTATATATATAAAATTAAACACAATCCCGCATTATATCCAAATTAGCGTCAATTGACATCTTTATTTAAACTGACATCTTTATAGTTTGACATTCTCTCAATTAAAACCTATCTGAATCTGGAAATATCTTCAGAACCGGACAATCTTAAACTATAAAGACACTATATCTGAAAAGATGGCAGAAATGACCTTTCTGCCATCTTTTAAATACGGATATAACTCAGGCAATTTTTTTACTTGTCAGCAGGATAAATTTTAAAGAATTCCTCTGCAAACTCATTTAAAGTACCATTCTCAATATGCATCCTGATTTTTTCCATAAGTCTCTGGTAGAAACGCAGATTATGAATTGTATTAAGTCTGGCCCCTAGCATTTCACCGCACTTATCGAGATGATGCAGGTATGATCTTGAATAGTGTCTACAGGTATAGCAGTCACATTCTTCGTCCAGAGGGGCTGTATCATCACGGTACTTGGCATTACGCAGCTTGATTACTCCCTTTGATGTAAACAGGTGTGCATTTCTGGCATTACGTGTAGGCATAACACAGTCAAACATATCCACACCGCGCAAAACAGCGGAAAGAATATCCTGAGGCTTACCAACACCCATTAGATATCTCGGCTTATCCTGAGGCATTCTATCGGTAATAAAATCAAGAACATGATGCATATCCTTCTTTTCCTCACCGACTGCCAGGCCGCCGATAGCATAGCCGTCAAAGCCTATTTCCAGAAGTCCTTTAAGTGATTCCTCACGAAGATCTTCATAAACACTGCCCTGAATAATCCCGAATAGGGAATTAGGATTACCTAATCTTACAAATTCATCTTTAGAACGGCGAGCCCAGCGTAAACTTAACCGCATAGACTTCTCCGCCTCCTCATGAGTTGCCGGATACGGTGTACATTCATCAAGAACCATAACAATATCTGAACCCAAAGCCTCCTGAATCTGCATAGAAATTTCCGGAGATAGAAAAATGTTATCTCCGTTTATTGGATTCTTAAAATAGCATCCTTCCTCTTTCAACTTTCTGAGTTTGCCAAGACTGAACACCTGAAAACCGCCTGAATCAGTCAGTATTGGCTTATCCCACTGCATAAAACCATGAAGATCACCATGCTTGCGCATAATCTCGCAACCAGGTCTCAGCCACAGGTGAAAAGTATTACCTAAAATAATATCCGCCCCGATATCCTTAACCTCCTCCGGACTGAGGCCCTTAACAGTTCCATAGGTTCCTACGGGCATAAAGGCGGGGGTTCTGACCACGCCTCTTTTAAACTTCAACTCACCCAGACGAGCTTTGCCACATGTATTCTTTAAAGTGAATTCCACAGTTATTTTCCTCTTAGCTGTTCAATTTCTTCTGATGTTTCAGCATGATCATTACGTGTTATGAACATAGCATCTCCGTAACTGAAGAAACGATAACCGTTATCTACAGCATGTTTATAAGCTTTCATAACATTCTTATATCCGGCAAAGGCGCTTACGAGCATTATCAACGTTGATTCCGGTAGATGGAAATTGGTTATTAATGCATCAATTATACGGAATCTATATCCTGGATAGATAAAAATACTGGTATCTGCCGAAAACGGTTCAATAAGTTTACCATTTTTTTCTGCCTGCATGGCTGCACTTTCAATTGATCTGACAGATGTGGTGCCGACTGCAATAACTCTTCCTCCGCGTGCCTTGGTTTCCAGTATCCGGTTAACCAGCTCTTCTGGCACAACAGCATATTCTGAATGCATATGATGCTTAGTAATATCATCCTCTTTCACCGGCTGAAAAGTTCCTGCACCCACATGAAGAGTAACAAACCCTGTGTCAACCCCCATTTCTCTGATTCGGCGCAAAAGTTCGTCATCAAAATGCAAACCTGCTGTAGGGGCTGCAACTGCCCCCGGGATCTTCGAATAAACAGTCTGATAACGTTCCTTATCAGCATTTTCATCAGGGCGGTCTATATATGGAGGAAGAGGAATATGACCTATATCCTCAAGAATTTTTAACAGGGAGACATCACCTAAAAATTCCAGTATAAATAAAGCACCTTCTCTGGCTTTCATTATGGCTTGATATCCATGATCAAAATTTAGCAGAGCACCTTCCTTTGGAGATTTTGAGGATTTTAAATGAACAAGTGCATGATGTTCATCAATAACTCTTTCAATGAGCAGCTCAAAAGCTCCGCCTGTCTCCTTGTGACCGTACAGTCGCGCCGGTATAACTCTTGTATTATTAAAAATAAGTAAATCACCTTTTTTAAGCTTGCCTAGAACATCGTAAAAATGCATGTCCTGAAGCTCACCGGAAGTGCCGTCCAGAGTCAGCAGACGGCTGTGTGTACGCTCTGCTACAGGGAACTTGGCAATAAGTTCATGGGGTAATTCATAAAAGAAATCTGATCTTAACAACATAATAAAACTGCCATAACAGTCCAGTCATCTACAAAATATTATAAAATTAAATACTCTGGCTAAAAAATGACGGAAGTGAACAAAAAAATATCAATACACCTAACAATAATAAACAAAACAGATACTAATGTATTATTAAAAATTAATTTAAAGATAATTATACATAATGTACACTATTCTACTAATGTAATCTCACATGTCAAATTTTATAAAGTATAAAAAAATGTTGACATATTTCACATTTTCAATATAATAGCTTCAAATTCATTAGTCCTATAGTTATTAATTCATTGATAACACCAGTTCATTGTTAGTGATAACTAATACCTATCAACTGACATGAACTGTTTCTTTTTTTTAAGTTCTACAAAATCCCAGCTAAAACAACCAGACCGGTTCTCCATAATTTTTCAAACCTTCAGTATGAACTTTTATTCATAAATTTATCGATAAACTCCGTTGAATTCTCTTATTAAATAAATAGGTTTAGATAGTAAGAATACAACTTCTCCAAGTAGCACCTGTGAATATAAAGTACCATGGCTGTATTAACAAAACAGAACACTAAAACAAGAACTAAATATAATATCAGCAGTTATTATCTCTAAAAGAAGTAACTTAAACAGAAGTTTAAGAATTACAGATGAGACAAGCTGATTGATTCTGTCAAAAAAAGATAGGAAAACGAATTCTGATTTTCAATCAATTTACAAAAAAGATAATGTATGAGTATGCCCTGTCTGACAAAAAAAACACTAAAAACAAAAAAGCGGCATCAAATGATACCGCCTCAAAAAATTACAAGCTAAATATTAAGTTCTGTTATATCTTGCAGTACGCTTAAATGCCTTTTCCTGAGCATCGAAGAGATAACAAGCTTCAGCAGGAATACCAACTTCTAAAGAGTCACCTGTATCAACTGGGATTTCAGAAGCAGCCTTCACAGTGAAGTCTTCGCCGTCAACATCTAAATATACAAAGCTTTCAGCACCAAGGTGTTCTGCTACCTGAACCATACCTGAGAGACGGCTCTTAGAATCCTGATGTTCAACAGGTACAAGGTGTTCTGGACGAATACCAAGTTCAACCTTATCACCAACACTTGCACGACGAGCATCAACACAAGCGGTAATAACATCACCGGTATTCAACTTAACCTTACAGGTTTCTTCACCGATTTCAATTAACTGGCCCTTCAAGAAGTTCATCTTAGGAGAACCAATGAAGCCTGCTACGAACTTATTAGTAGGATTATGGTAAAGCTCAAGAGGAGAACCGAACTGTTCAAGGTTGGTTTCAGCTGATTCCTTTAACGGGCTGAGAACAACAATCTTGTCAGCGAGGGTCATAGCTTCAACCTGGTCGTGAGTTACATAAATAATAGTTGAATTGAGTTCCTTATGTAACTTAGCAATTTCAATACGCATCTTAACACGGAGTGCAGCATCGAGGTTTGACAATGGTTCGTCGAATAAGAATACATCAGGCTGCTGAACGATAGAACGACCGATAGCAACACGCTGACGCTGACCACCAGAAAGAGCCTTTGGCTTACGATCCATTAAAGCGTCAAGACCAAGGATCTGAGCAGCATTGTTAACACGCTTTTCAATAGTATCCTTGTCAAACTTCTTTAACTTAAGACCGAATTCCATATTCTGACGAACGTTCATGTGAGGATAAAGAGCGTAAGACTGGAACACCATACCTACACCACGGTCTACTGGAGGTACATCATTCATAACCTTGTCACCAATCTTTAAAACGCCATCAGTGATGTCTTCAAGACCGGCAATCATACGAAGAAGAGTAGATTTACCGCAACCAGACGGACCAACGAATACGATAAATTCGCCATCTTTAATATCAAGATTAATATTACGTAAAGTATCCTTTAATAAATCAGGATTATAGTTTTTACGAACATTTGTTAAAGTAACTTCAGCCATTTATAGCTCCATAAAAAAACTTTTCTAAAATGCGGTACATGCACTGTACCGCATTACTAAATATTTATTAACCCTTAACACCACCGGCAGTTAAACCACCAACTAACCAACGCTGTGCCATCATGAACACTATGGTAATTGGCAGACCTGACATAACAGCTGCTGCAGCGAAGTCACCCCATAACTTGTTCTGAGATGCGAGGTACTGCTGTGAACCAACTGCAAGAGTGTAGTTGTTTACGTCGTTCAAGAGGATACTTGCTACTGGAACTTCAGTAATTGTACCGATGAATGCAAGAATGAATACTACTGCAAGAATTGGCACTGATAGTGGTAATAATACCAGTCTGAATGCCTGCCATGGTGTAGCACCGTCAATTGCAGCAGCTTCTTCCAATGAAGCATCAATGGTTTCAAAGTAACCTTTAATTGTCCAAATATGTAATGCAATACCGCCCATGTATGACAGAATCAAACCTGCACGGGTATCAAGACCGATGAACGGAATGTATTCACCGATATTGTCGAATAATGCATAAATAGCAACCAGAGCCAATACTGAAGGGAACATCTGGAAAATCAACATACAGTTAAGTACTGCTGATTTACCTCTGAAGTTCAAACGGGCAAATGCATATGCACTGGTTGTTGACAGAAGAACGATAAAAGCTGCGGTAAAGAATGAAATGAAGATTGAGTTGTACAGCCATCTCAATACAGGGAATGGCGGTAAACGTTCAACACCGTTCTCCATTACAGGGATACCGAAAGCCAGCTTCCAATGATTCAATGTCAATGAATCAAATTTTGGCAAAAACAAATCCACAAAGCTTTCTGATACATTGGTTGCAAAGTTTCCTTCGCGGAAGGAAATCATGATAACCATGTACAGTGGGAAAAGAATTGCCAGTATAAACGCCACCATCAAGCAATGGGCGGCCATTTTGCGATACTTAATCGACTTAGGTTGTACTATTGCCATAATTAATCCTTAGCTGCCATTTTTGATAGCTTTAAGTTACCAACAGACAATGCACCTACAAGGATAAAGATAGTAGTTGCAATTGCTGATGCCAAACCGTAGTCATTACCACCGGCACCACCTTCGAATGCTAAGCGGTAAGTATAGGATACAAGCAAGTCAGTTGAACCTGCAGTAGTAACTACACCATTTTCAGGAGGTAAGTCAGGACCACCGTTTGTCAACAACATAATCAAAACGAAGTTGTTGAAGTTAAACGCAAATGAAGCAATAAGTAATGGAGTAAGAGGCTTCAGGAGCAGACGTACAGTAATCTTAAAGAAGTTCTGTAAAGGACCTGCACCATCCATTGCTGAAGCTTCATAAAGGTCATCAGGGATAGCCTTTAATAAGCCCATGCAGAGAATCATCATGTAAGGATAACCCAACCATGCATTAACAATGAGGATCATTGATCTTGCATAACCTGCTTCATCAAACCAAGCCGGTCTCCATCCAAAGAAGAAGTCAAGGATGCGGTTGATTTCACCGAAGTTTTCGTTGAACAAACCCTTGAACACCAAAATGGAAATGAATGACGGAACTGCATATGGAAGAATGAGAATCAGACGGTAAATAGATCTACCTTTTAAGAATTCCCACTGTACCAAACATGCGAGAACCATACCGATTGCTAAAGTAATAAATACAGTTAAAGCTGCGAAACAAACGGTCCATACGAAGATCTTGAGGAATGGAGTAGAAATACTTGGGTCATTCCAGATTCTCTTGAAGTGAGAGAAGCCGATATATACACGGAAACCTGGAGCGATTGGTTCACCAACCGGCTTACCTACCTGAGTATCAAGAGTCTTATAGAAACCGTCTTCCATATCAGGAACAATTAAAGCACCTGTACCGGTGTCCTTTAACATATGAGAATTTGAGAATCTTTCCTGATTGCCGAGAACAACTTCTTTCTGACGTTCATACTGCTTTCTAACACCACTGAATGTGTGGAGACCGCTGTACTTAAGTTCAACATTGTCAACCTTGATAACAATCTGCTTTAAGAAGTCACGGAACTTGGTCTTACACTTGATACCACATGTTTCCATGTCTGCTACAGTCTGCTGATCAACTTTAGAAAGAGTTATACTTCTCTTAGCTGCAGCCTTATTAGTAGGCTTCTCCATCTGTTCCTTATCGAGGAACACAGTTTCTGGAGAGATATAATAACGAACCTCTGTAGGATTACCGTCAGGCAACATTTCAGGCTGATTATGAAGAACGATAATAAACTTATTACCTTCCTTTTCATAAAGATCAAACTTATATTCCTGACCTTCTACCTTTCTTTCCTGACTTAAGAAGTACTTTTCAGCTCTTTCAAGAGTAAAAAGATTCTTTGCAGAATAGTTGGTAAACGCAATGTACACGGTATAAACAAGCGGGAATATGATAAATACAATCATACCTGCAACGCTTGGGAATATATATCTGTGAGGATATAACCCCTTTAACCATGATACAACTAAGCCACCTGCTATAACTATAATGAACAAAAATGCGAAAGCGTACTGTCCATGTGTAAACATCGAGCTTATCATCCATACGCCAAACATCAATACCACGATGGATATTATTGCTTTTAGTATGAGTAAGCCAGGCGCTCCGCCTCCAGAGGTTTTACCTCTTTTTGAAACGTTAGAAACCATGCTAATACCCTAATAACTTATTTTTAAATTTAGCTTGTAATACTGTAATAAAAATGCTTTTACTACAAATAAAAACTTTAATATTTTCATATTAAAGCTTTTATTTCTAGTCATTCCTTTAAGAAGCCCTGAAAAATCAGGGCTTCTCAATCAGAATGTTAAATTACTTTTCGATACGATCTTCAGCAGTCTTGAGAGCTTCTTCTATAGTCTGACGACCAGTAGTAGCATTCTTAAGAGCAGTCTGTAATGAAGACCAGAAACGGTTCATTTCAGGAACGCTTGGCATTGGATCACCAATCTTAGCGTTAGCCATGGTTGTAGCAATTCTTTCATCCTTTTCGAGCTTAGCTTCGTATGACTTAAGAGCAGCAGCACCTAATGGCTTATCCTTATTCATTTCTTCCAGACCTTCATCGGTGAGGAGGTAGTTGAGTAAGAATTCCTTAGCTAAATCCTTGTTAGGAGAAGCCTGATTGATAGTCATACCCTGAACACCAACGAATGGCTTACCAGGCTTACCGTTAAGAGTTGGAATTGGGTTAACGCTGTACTTAATCTTGCTGTACTGACCCCATGACCATGGTCCGTTGATGATACAAGCAACCTTACCGTTTACGAAGCTTGATTCCATGATACCGTAGTCAGCACCCTTCTGCATGTGATCGCCCTTGATTAAGTCAACAAGGAACTTAACACCCATCTTGGCACCTTCATTGTTAACACCGGTATCTTTAACGTCATAGCTACCGTCAGCCTTTCTCTTGAATGCATAACCGCCGTTAGCTGAGAGTAAAGGATAAGAGAAGAATGCATTATTGTAATCCCACATAATTGCACGCTTGCCTTCGCCCTTTAACTTATCATCTAAAGCGATTAATTCTTCGAATGTCTTAGGAGCCTGTGGAACGATATCCTTGTTACAAATCAGAGCAATAGCTTCGATAGATACTGGGTAACCGTAAATCTTACCATCTACAGTCATAGCTTTCCAAGCAACATCCTGGAACTTGTTTAATTCTTCTTTAGTTGGTTCAATTGGGGTTAAGAGACCTGATTTAACCCATTCGCCGTAACGGTCATGAGCCCACATAAAAATATCTGGACCATTACCTGATGCAGCATTCTGCTGGAACTTGACTTCTACCTGGTCTGGATGTGCAACAGTTACCTTAACACCGGTAGCCTGTTCAAACTTCTTACCAACCTTAGCAATACCGTCATAAGACTTATCACCATTAACCCAAATGGTTAACTGACCTTCCTCGATACCTGATGCTGAAGCAACCTGTGCAAAACCGAATGCAGCTAAGCCGACAACAGTAGCTAAAATAGTTTTTTTCATTAGTCTATTTCCTTAATCTTAATAATAAACATCGGTATAAACCGAACAACATTGAACATAATAAAACAACAATGATTATTACAATATCAAAAAATTGCATTTTTTTAACATGTATCTCATTATCCATAAAAATATTGTCAAAACAATAAAGCCCTGACAATTCATAACATCTTACTTGTTAACGAGAATGACTTTTTTCTGTCAAAAAAACGCCCATTCATGTTAAATAACCTTTAAAAAATCAAGTTTTGACATACATTTAATAAAAAGAGATAAACTTTTTTTTAAATACTTTTCTATTAATCTATTATTTATTAACCTGTTATTTATTAACCTGTTATTAAAGTTTTTTTAACAATCTAAATATGGATATGTTACCAATAACAGCCTCAATTTATCAACACACAAGATTAATCTGTTCATAATTTGTATATTTTGACCACTCCCCCACCCTAGGCAGGGCACTTTTTTGTCAAATTCCTGAATTTATACAAAATCTGAGGTCTGTTCCGGATGTTTGAATCAGTAGTTCGCATACTATTGTCCGTGCACACCAGCATACATGACAGATAATGCACGCTGGTGCGTATAAATGTCATAAAAATCAAATCGTCTCATTCCCAATGCAGATCTTCGGAGTTCTTTCCGATGCAGGTTCATCACAGCATCAAGACCTGTCAAAGAGTGAGCACATATTTAATTAGCATGACCTGAACGCTTCATAACTTTATATATTTATTTTTTTATTTATATAAATCCAAAAAACACTTATTCACAGGCAAAATATCATAAATAATATTTATTCTTAAAATGTTATTCCAATAATTATTATTTGTTGTATTTATTTATATTTTTTACATTATATTATTTACTTAACTATATATTTACAGATATTATCTAATTATATTGTATATAGTGATTATAAATAATATTCTATTGATCATATGCATTTCAAAAACTTAAACCTGTCTTTAAGTATTTTTCAGCATGTATACTGTATCAGTGAAACTGTTTTCACACAACCTTTAATAGTAGAAGAACGTTTAATTGATTAATTATTCATCACTACTATTTTTTAGACAATAATTTTTCATCTTAACAATTTTTAAATAAGAAGCCTTTTTTGCAGAAAATAACACGTTTTAGCACTTAACTTTCGCATAATTATGAATTTAAAAACATATATTTAGATGATGTCTTATTACAAAATACTCTTTATGTTGTAAAATATAGTATTAGAAAGTCAGTAACCGCATATGGATGATTCCGCTCACGACAGCTGTCGTACCGGCAAAAACCGCTCATACCATAAAAGCGCTTACGTACAAAGCGGATTATAATAATAACCTCAGTCACCCTGTTTATGTTTTATGCCGTCACGGGGTGCAGAATAACAATGTCATAACACATATTTGAGACGTAAAAACTCTCTGTTTTATAAAGTATCGGTGTTTAAATGAACAGCTTAAATTACAGTAGCTATTTCACCTATAAAGACAAAGTGTCCAGATCAATCAGCTGGGGGCATTGGTTTGCACTACTGAATATTTTTTTGTCACTGCTCATCGGATGCGCCTATCTGTACAACACCCCCTCCCCTTCAACCGCATTGGGAACAGCTTATCTTATCATAAGCTGGCTCGGGCATTTTAGCTTTCTTGTTTTCGTAATATACATTCTTATCTTCTTTCCAATGGCTTTCCTGTGTCGTTCAACAAAAGTCTACAGAATTATCTCTATTATTCTGACAACAGCTCTAATGACACTGCTCCTGGTAGACGTAAAGCTTTATCAGTCCATAAAGATGCATCTGAATATTTCGGTTATAGGACTTTTCTTTGAACAGGAGGGGTTCTCAACCGGCTTAAACTACAACTTTCTGTTTATTGCAACTCCGATGCTTGCTCTTATAGAATGTTATTTTTCCACCCTTGCCTGGAAAAATCACTATCTGCATCGTTTTCAGAAGATGACTGTACTGGTAACCATTGCTTTCACTTTAGCGTTCTTATCAACCCATATCATGCATATATGGGCAAATGCATACAAATACGTACCTATTACCCAGCAGAAATCAATATTTCCTGCCTACTACCCGATGACGGCCAATACTTTTCTCAAAGAACACGGTCTGCTGACATCCTATGACACAAACTCATCAAATAATCAGGTAGAAAGAAACAATATCCAGATCTCCTCCCAGAAACTCCACTATCCTCTTAATACCATTAGAGTTACCCCGAATGAAGAGCCTCTTAATGTAATTCTCATTCTCATTAACGGCATCAGTTACGAACATATGACTAATGAGTACATGCCTAACCTATTTAAATATGCTTCAAGCCATGATTCATACATTAAGAATTATTTAGGAAACATTGAAGGTATGGCTACTATATTTGAAATGATATACGGCATACCTGCTCACTATATGAACACTGTGCAGTCAGAAAAATATCCTCCGATAATAATTTCTGAAATGCTGCAACAGGATTACAAGATATCATCATTTATTACAGGCAAAACACCAAACAACGCCAAACAACTCGCAAATATCAGCAGTATCAGATTAAAAAATGTCAATTCATACGCAAATGATACTACTACAGTATTTAAAGCTGTTGAATGGATAACCGGCACTGAATGGCCTACCCGCCCGCAGTTCACAACAATTTCACTAAACTCACCGAAAACACTTGCACTGGACAAAAATGCAACAATCCTGTTTACCCCTCAGATCGATGCTCCTGTTGTAGAAAGCAACTCAATTACAGAAGAAAATGTTACCAAACTGAAAAACAGATACCTTAACAGTGTATACAACACTGATCACCAGTTGGGATTACTGCTAGAAGCTCTTAATGAAAACAAAATTCTGAAAAAATCGGTTCTTATCATTACCTCGAGCAGCGGTTTTGATTTGTCTAATTACATGATAAACAGTAAAAATGAATACCGACGCAATGACCATCATGTACCTCTGGTTATTGCCTGGCCGGATGCCGTTATTCCTGCCAGAATTTCTGCCATTTCCTCTGCACAGGACATAGCACCTACTATCGCCCGCGAAGTACTGCATATTCAAAATAATGAAGATGACTACACCACAGGAACAAATTTGCGTGAGCTACAGAACAGAGCGTGGGTAATCAGCGGTTCAAAGGATCAGTTAAACATCATCAGTGCCGATCAGACAACTATCTTTGACAAACACGGTACAGCCACAACTTATAACGACAATCAGAAGGAAACCATACCTCCTAATATGAGCACTCTGATTAAGGCCATGAAGTTGATGAACAGGTTTTCTAACTAGATCCCCCCGGCGTTTTACATGAGATAATTATACTTTTCTCCATATTAATGGTAATGGTTCATTGCAATATTTTAAAAACGTCACCATTTATTATGTAGGTGCAGTTATGTTATAACCCTTTTATGTACTGTCGGATCATCTGATCACTCCTCCGGACACGCCTGTATGCTGTCCGGCAGTCAAATTATCACAGAGAGTATTCAGACAGTTCCGTCAGTTACCCCATACAAAACAAGCTATAGAAGGAATTCTCGATGATTATTGAGGTTAATCAAAGTAATATTCAGGAAGAACTGGTAACAAAATCTTCTGAAAAAACCATCCTTTTTTACATCTATGATCCCAACGAACCGAATCTGCAGGCCATAACAACCACTTTGGAGAATATTGTAGGTACCAATAATCCGTATCTTACATTAGCAAAGGGAAATATTGCCGATCCTGTTATCCAGAACGTAAGTATGCAGCTACAGGTCAGAAGCATTCCTACACTGTACGTTTTTAAGAATGGTCGTGCCATTGATATGTATGGAAGTGATGCTCTGGCTAATTTAGACGGCATAAGTGCTATCATAGCAGGTTTACAGCCGTCAAAAGAGGAAATTCTTGTAAATGAGGCAACCAAACTGGCTGCTGAACAGAATTTCAACGGGGCTTTTGCCAAGATTTCTGAGGCTTTAACCATAGCAGCAAACAACGTCGATATAAAATTTGCCTACATTGATTTTGCCATCAAGGCCAAAAAGCTTAAGGAGGCACGTAAGGTTCTTGAAGATATTGACAGCACAAATAAGCTCGATGCAAGGTACTCAGAGCTGGAATCTGCTTTAACACTTGCTGAAAAAAACCAGCAGAATCCGGAACTCGATATTCTAAAGGAAAGTTTTAACAAAGAACCTGATAATCTAGAGATTGTAGAAAAATATGCTACAGCTCTGTGTCAGGACGGACAGACAATTGAAGCTCTGGACATGCTGCTTGGCTATCTCAGAAAAGATCTCAATGCCGGCAATCTGAAAAAAGTATATCTCGATATCATTGCCACAATGACCGGTGATCCAAAACAGTCAAAATATCGCAGCAAACTGTACACTCTGATGTACTAACAGCTTACGCACCGGCCTCACAGGCCGGTACTACAGCAGGTGGAATTCCGTATCAGGTTAAATTAAAACAGAACGGCGGAGCCATTAGTAATGGCATCGTTATGCACCTGCTGGTATACCTTACAATTTACATAGCAAAAGATATATTCGATTTCAACATACAGCATCAGTTTTAATTCTTGAGTAATTTATCGTAAAAACTGCGTTTTTCAGATATTCTTCCTGCCCAGGCCTTTAATCTAAGCAGAGTATTCTTTTCACTGCAATACCTTAAGGCTTCACTTACGTTATTTAAAGCCTGATCCCACATTCCCCGGTATTCCATAATCTCTATATTCACCTGATAAAGCTCGCATGTTTTATTCATTTTACGATAAGCAGTCTTAAGCATTTCATCAACCAGAACAGAATGAGCAGTATTATTTCTTTTATATCTTTTCAGAAGTTCAACAGCCTTTTCATACTGCTGAGATTCAATATAGACATTTGCAAGATTCACTACCAGCACCTCATGATTGCCTTTTTTGCTGATAAAACTTTTCAACATTTCCGCGGCCTTACCATATTCTTTTTTTGAAGTATATAAATCGGTCATGGTATCAATGATAAAAAGATTACTGCCATACTTCGGTTTTAAATAATCCAAAGCCTTTTCCGCTTCCTTATAATCATGCAAATCAACAGCAGCAAGAGCCATCAGATACCATGCACCGATATCACCACTGTTCTTCCTAATTCTTTCCCTGGCTGTTTCCATGTTGAATTTAGGACTTATTGTACTGTATCTAACCTCTACCCTGCTCTTGGCGAAGACAAAATCCACACTTTCGTAATAGCTCTTTGCCTTGAACTGTCTAGCTCTGTTTTCAGCTTCAGCTACACGCTTTGATGATATAGGATGGGTAAGAAGCATTTCAAATGCAGGGTTAAAATTCTCTCCGCGAACCTGTAGCTTGCGCATCATATCTGCCATTCCTGCAGGATTAAAATCAGAATTATAAAGAAGATCTATACCAAGTCTGTCTGCTTCGTATTCATTTGCTCTGGTGTAATTAATATTACTCTGCTGTATTCCTCCTATTGAAGCAGTAATACCAGCCATAGCCACAGCAGGATTAATTACCGCCAGAATAAGGCTCCCCAAAATACCGGCAGTTCCGGTTATTAACGCATCCTGCTGTTCCTCCATACTTCTTGCAATATGTCTCTGTGTTACATGTGTCATTTCATGAGCAAGTACCGAAGCAAACTGGCTTTCATTATCAGTTGCAACAATCAGACCTGTATGGAGTAAAAGTTTTCCACCGAAAAATGCAGCCGCATTAATGGTTTTATCCTCAACAATTATCGCTTCAAAAGGATATCTGACTCCTACAGCATTTTTTGACATTCTTGATACTACTGAGTTTACATACTGCTGGAGTACCGGATCATAAACCACCGGGAGTTGGGAACGGGCAACAGTAGAAAAATACTCCCCCATTTCCTTTTCCTTTTCGACTGAAATTGCCCTGACACCGGCAGTTCCAAATGCACTTGTATCCCCGGTTACAGAGGCTCCGGAGTTGTTAACTGAACAAAATGCTGCTATACCGCATATAATCCCGATCATCAGCCTGCTGCCGACATATCTGCCACATGTCTTTCCTGTTAACATATTCTTCTCTTTTTTTGGTTACCCAAAACTAATCAACACTTGTCCGAATCACCATTTAATACGAATCCGGCATCAACCGGCATATTCGTTAAACTATTCAGTCCGACAGCCGGATTATCGTATTACACCGTAATATAGAGTATCCACCTGTCTTTTTATCATTTCAATGCACTAAACAGCGATAGTGCCTTATTCATGCGTCGCGTCACCCGTAGGATCTTTTTTTTGGGTAAAAAACCATACACCCGGTCAATCATTAAATACGTTATATTTCCGGAACATTACAATATATTTAATTCCACAGTAATCCATTTGGGGAAACATTACACTTAGTATACATGGAAGCCTTCTAAGTTCCATATTTTACTAAATCAATCATAAAAAAACTCTTACGCCATTAATAATCCCCTACGGTTGGGGTCTGAATATCAGTTTTGTACACGCAAAACCATATTTTTTTGTCAACATCTGACAACAGTTTTATAATAGCATTCCGTAATAATTTTAGAATATCAGTCAATTCGTTTAGATTGCCGGCATCACATCAATACCAGAAAACTTCATTAAACAGGCCTCTGGTGCTTTATCAAGTCTTCTAACATAATTAGTAAGAAGCCTTACATGACGTGTTTTTCCGACCATTAATCCCCGTATTTCGCATACTGATATTATAATCATAAAGTATATTTACTTTTTATTTTATCAAGGTAAAACCCAATGATATCGTTCTTTATAGACTGGTATAGGACAAATCTGTCCAGACCGGCGGCAATAATTTTAATTCTTCAGTTTATTACAATTTTTGTAATTTTAAACTATTTTACCAATGTTTTCGGAACATTGATTGCAGCTCTGGTATTCTCATTCATGCTTGAGAGACCGGTAGGTTTTCTGGTAAAAAAAGGGGTAACCAGACTGAAAGCCTCTATACTGGTAACAATGGCATATGTCACTCTCATTGTCTCTATGTTAATAATTGTTATTCCTCCGGCAGCAGAACAGCTAACCAGAATCAGTAACAGTATCAGTAACACCATTTCTGAAATTTCAAAGCACGGCAATAAAGGCGATCTCCATAAAATCCTTCGTGAAAATATTGTTCAGCAGGAACAGCCTAAAAACAGCGACAGTTCAGCAGAAAAAGAAGAATCCGTGAACGTGCAGACTCCGGATGCTGAAAATGAAAATACAAACACCGGAAATACAGATGCTGAAGGTAGTTCCGGGACTAACGGCAGCAATGACCATGTACTTTCTGCAAATACTACTGATTCAGTTTCAGAAAATGCCGGTTCAAATGATTCTGACGTCAAAAATACAACGGAGTCCGCTGTTACTGACACCTCCTTAAATACGGATGTAAATCAAAATTCTGAAGTTCAACATGCAACCGGCAGTAATAATTCAAAAGGCGATGAGACACAGTCTCAGACAGCTTCACCTGTTCAATACGGAATTCCGTATGCCACTGTCAAAGAATCAGAAAATGATGAATACAGCGGTTACGTTCCCCAGTCAATGAATGAAACAGATAAAAAGGAAAGCACTGCCGCTATGAACTGGCTAACTTCAAAAGTTAAAATTTTATTTGATAAGCTGCCAAGTTCATATAAGGATCTGGTCTCAGAAAAGCAGATTCAGGAATATACACTGTTACTTATCAATAAAACAAGAGAAGCTGTTACCCCTTTTGTAACCCAGAAGATAGCACCGTTCTTCATGGATGCTATTTCGTGTATCGTGTACTTAATCATTGTCCCGATCTTCTCATTCTATATGCTGAAGGATAAGGACAAACTTCTATCTCTAACTAAAAAATACTTAAGTTCCAATGATGAGGTTGCCTCTTTCTGGCTAGAGATGAATATGCTGATATCAAAATATCTGAACGGTAAGTGTATTCATATCATAATCATCTTCCTGGTGAACTGGATAGCATTCAGTATTCTTGGACTTAACTACGCACTGTTGCTGGCAATAGGCTGCGGTCTCAGTGTAATTATCCCTTACATCGGCATGATTATCATTACCATACCTGTTGTCATAATCGGTCTTATCCAGTTCGGTTTAAGTTCTGATATGATGTGGCTGGTGGCTCTCTACACCATTCTGCAGATTCTCGATGGCTATGCCCTTACACCAATGCTGTTCTCTGAAACACTCAATCTCGATCCGTTCTTTATCCTGGTTGCAATTGTTGTTTTCGGAGCACTTTTCGGATTCTGGGGAGTGGTTTTGGCTATTCCGTTAGCCACATTCATTAAGACAATCTTCACCAAATGGCCTGTAAATACGGAATATCTGCGACAAAAGGAAGAAGAACTTAAGAAAGCTCAATCATCCAACTAATCAGATCTGGAAAAACGGCAGTTTTTAATTAATAAAACTGCAAGTATGGAAAAAAGGGAAAAAAATCTGTTTTTCCCCTTTTTTCCAAGATAGAACGCCAATAATTTTTTGAGAAGAATTCCATCTGCATAAGTTTTCATTTTCAGCTTAATGAATCAGCAAAAGACACAGTATATTCTGCTTACAAGCAAAGTAACAAGCATCATAATATTGACGTCAGACAAATTGATTAAAAATAATTGAAACTGTTAGAAACTGAAGGATTACATCATTTTCAGATAGTCACCGGTTGATTTCTGTTTTACAGATTTAACTACCTGTTCCACAAAAGTCTTGGTAATCACCCGCTTTTTTAATGATGCCGCCAGAGAATCAATAAGATCCACCGCATCAATACACTCTCCGACATTACCCAGTCTGTTCACTATAATGTCAGCAAGTTCCTTAGATAAGTTACTGCCCCTTATCGCTTCTCTTTTTATCAGCAGTTTTGGCAAATCAGCAATAGATACAGGATGAATACTTAAAGTAACTCCACTGCCAAGTCTGGTTATCAGATCGTTTTTTCTGAACTTTGCGGTTCTAGGTGATGAGGAAGCAACCACAATGAAAATACCTTTTTTACCGGCCTGCCAGCGATTATAGAGGTTAAAGATCTCATCCTCCCAATCATGCATCCCAGCTACAGCATCAATGTTGTCAAGGCATATGACATCACTGTTTTCAGCCCCCTGAAAAATTGAAACAGGAGCAGAATCAATGTAGTTGGCAAGATCCATTGCAACGGTCGAATAACCATTATCCTGAGCTTCACGAATAGAAGCATTCAGGAGATGGCTCTTACCGCCGTTTTTCGGTCCGTATAAGTATACGAAGTGCTGATTGGCACGCAAATCCCCAGAAAGGGCTTCCTTTAAGTAATTATAGGAAATCCTGTTCGCATCTGTGACATAAAATGACTCAAGAGTCCCTTCATAATCACCGTATCCCATGCGCAACGGAATTTGCTGATACTCTTTACCGTAACTCAATCTTCTGACTAACCCGTAGTGTTAATTATTGTCCAATACTTAAGCGTTCGGTGAAGTACTATTTTGTTATGCTCCTACCCTCACGGAACGCGTGTATGCGACACATTATCTACTTGAGTTCCGTGAATCAGTCATTCACTTTACTGAAAATAGCACTAACCTCATGCTAACTGTTTTATTTTATTATTAATCTGCATAATATTTATTATTTTTTTGGTTTATCCCCAAAAAAATTACAAAAAATGCAAGATAACTTGCATTTTTATGATTAATCCGACAAACCTTGAACAAAGTTTGTCTATTTATTATTCATTTCAATTGTTTTGAAACAGACTTAATCCTGATGAGAGCTACACTCCGCCACCGGTATGATATCTCTTGTTAGGATCAGGGTACATGCCGCTGTTATTCTTTCTGCGAGATCTTTCTGTAGGACGTGTACGCTGTTCCGCTTTGTTATTCTGAGCATCACTGTTCTGGATATTACCGGCATTATTCCCGGTATTACCACCGGCATCAGTTGAAACTGAATCACCAGTTTTGTTACCGGCATTTTCCTCGCCGGCGGATCCGGTACTGCTGTCGGTTCCGGTACCGGTAGCACTACCGGTTTTTTTCTTTGAATCATCAGGAATAACTATTACATTATTAACAGATGCGTCAAAATGGTACAGTGAAGCAACATTAGAATCCGGAACCAGAGCAGGATAAGCTTCCATCAGGTTACTCGGATTTACTCCGTCCATAGTAGTGAGATTAAAAATAACATCCCCACCCTTCATATCCACAATATCCGCCTGACGGAAACCAATCTTATGGAAATTATTCTTTATTTCCATCATGGAATCAAAACTAGGAGTCCCCTTAATCATTATCTGCCATGAACCATTGGCCTGAACTCCGAGATTATTCTGATCCTGAATTCCAAAACCTTCCAGATGTGTTGTTACATTATTAACAGCTCTGCTTTCGCCTGAATTCCCTGATGTCTTCTGATTTCCCATAGCTGTGCGCAGATCTTCATAGAATTTGGTGGTAATATTATTTATTCCCCCCTCTACCGTACCGGAAAACAGTTTCTTTGCGGTAGATACATCTACAATGTGATAGGTAAACTGAAGACCGGAGTTTCCACTTGTCAGAAGACCGGCTACAGCAATCCCCTGGGTATATCTTGATGAGGCTCCGGCTATTCTGCCTGGATCTCCGGACATAACGTCCGAAATATTTATCTTTTCCATGTCGTCAAGATCGTTTAAAGGAAGAATTGTATTTACTTTATTTTCACTTCCTCTACCGACAAAAGCATCCACAAAACCGTCACGTTCACCGGACACGACAATTCTTGCTTCAGTGCGTTCGTCAACTTTTCCGCCTTCTCCAACGACATCAACCATGGTTCCTCTGGTAAGCCAGAGAATCATCGGATCTTTCAGACCGTTCCACACAGTAATTTTTCCACTGCCGAGCATCTGTTTCACTGCAGCTTCAGAAAACACCACTTCAAGCTGACCGTCAGGAGTAATATTTTCAGACTGGATAATATCATCGAGATTAACCTTCACAGAGTTGGGATCTGTACTTCCGTTACTCAGACCATATACCATTTCTGCAAATGCTTCTTCATGAGCGGAAACAAAATCACCTTCAAAAGGAACCTTGTATGAATAATTGGCCGCATGGGAGGCATTAAATAGGGCCATTCCTCCCCATATACCAATTACAAGAGTCGCTCTGCTTAAAACATTTTTATTTGAAAACATTTCCTATCTTCCGTAATTTCTGACTGTATTCACAATACTCACGCTTAAGCAGTATACTCAAAACACAGCCTAACCTGTGAGGAGACAATGAACAAGAAACCTAGTATATCGTGCTGTTCTGACTTACGGGATCAATCACTACCGCAGGTAAAAACCGGACATAAAAATACCACTATTTTATTTCAAATTCAGCTTGGTTCTTTATGTTTTTAACAGTTTCTTTTACAGATTCATCAATTTTTAACTAATTTATCACAATTTATCGATTTTTATCACAAGTATTTT
This sequence comes from uncultured Pseudomonadota bacterium, assembly GCA_900315145.1. GTDB lineage: Bacteria > Pseudomonadota > Gammaproteobacteria > Enterobacterales > Succinivibrionaceae > Ruminobacter. The sequence goes on from OMYE01000004.1 coordinate 27,953, forward strand.
TCAAAAAGCAAAGAAATACAGACAACTAAATGTCTGTTGCACCGTAACTTTATTAACAATCATAATCAGGTTCATGAAGGCCTACCGATCTAACGTGATAAAAAGAAAAATATCAGCAGAATTGATTTTTTCAACGCTTCTTCCGGATCTAAGCCGACAAAATGCTGTTGTCCCGCTATGATCTGCATTTTTTATATATTTCTCAAAAAAACAATCAAAAAATTAAACAGTATAATACCGGTATATTCATCAGTATTTTTAAGAAAAAAATAAAATATTTCAGTAAAAAATACTAAAAATATGAAAAACAAACAAAAATTTGTTAAAATGTTCACAGTTTAACACGTTAAAATACATGAGGCCAATCCAACCATGGATAATCAGAAATTAAGCTATAAAGATGCCGGCGTAGATATCGATGCAGGCAATGCACTTGTAGACAATATCAAGAGTGTAGTTAAAAAGACAACCAGACCTGAAGTTATGGGTGGTCTTGGTGGTTTCGGTGCTCTCTGCCGTATTCCAAAGAACTACAAAAACCCAATTCTCGTATCAGGTACCGACGGTGTTGGTACCAAGCTCAGATTAGCTATCGATTTCCAAAAGCATGATACCGTAGGTATTGATTTGGTTGCTATGAGCGTAAACGATCTAGTAGTACAGGGTGCAGAGCCTCTGTTCTTCCTCGACTACTATGCAACAGGCAAGCTCAATGTTGAAGATGCAACCAAAGTAGTAACCGGTATTGGTAAAGGCTGTGAATTAGCAGGTTGCTCCCTCATCGGCGGTGAAACTGCTGAAATGCCTGGAATGTACCATGTACCTGATTATGACCTCGCAGGTTTTGCTGTAGGCGTAGTGGAAGAAGAAGAAATCATTGACGGTTCAAAGGTTAAGGCCGGTGATGCTATCGTTGCCATTGCCTCCTCAGGGCCTCATTCAAATGGTTATTCACTCATTAGAAAGGTTCTTGAAGTATCCAAAGCCGATCCTCAGCAGAAAATGTCTGACGGCCGTACTTTAATCGACACCTTATTAACTCCAACCCGTATTTACGTTAAGCCTGTTCTCAACGTAATGAAGAGTTGTAAGATTCATGCCCTTGCCCACATCACCGGTGGCGGTTTCTGGGAAAACATCCCTAGAGTACTTCCTGCAAACACTAAAGCCGTATGTAAGGAAAACAGCTGGGAATGGCCGGAAGTGTTCAAGTGGCTTCAGACCAACGGCAACATCGATACTCATGAAATGTACCGTACCTTCAACTGCGGTGTTGGTATGATCATGGCTCTTGACAGCAGTGAGGCTGCAAAGGCTGTTGAAATCCTTAATGCCAGCGGTGAACACGCTTGGGTAATCGGCAGTATTGAAGCTGCAAAGGATAATGAAGAACAGGTTGAAATTATCTAAGATTTATACAATTTGTACTTCTTTCGAAAGTCATTAAACTAAGGAACCTGTTATTGACATCGGTCATAACAGGTTTTTTTTCATGACAACCATAAAAAAACCTTATATTACCACCTGTCGATAATATAAGGTCTGTTCATCGAAACTGTATTCCTGATTCTGATTGAATAAATATATTTTATTCAGCCATTTTTGCCTCAATTGCCTGAATAAGAATATGAATTACTTTGATATGAATCTCCTGAATACGATCAGCAAAACCAAAATGCGGCACACGGATTTCAACATCTGCCAGACCGGCAAGCTTACCACCGTTTTTACCGGTAAGAACAACCGTTGCAATTCCTTTACTCTTTGCTGTTTCCACAGCTTTGATAATATTACCGGAATTACCGCTTGTGGATATTCCCAGAAAAACGTCTCCTTTACGACCTACGCCTTCAAGATATCTTGAAAAAACATATTCAAATCCGAAATCATTGGATACACAGGACAGATGACTAGGGTCTGAAATGGCTATAGCACCATAGGAAGGTCTGTTTTCGCGGTATCTTCCTGTAAGCTCTTCTGCAAAATGCATGGCATCACAATGACTGCCGCCGTTACCTGCTGACATAATCTTTCCATCATGCTTAAGGGAATCCGCCATAATAGTGGCCGCTCTTTCAATAGCCTCGATATTATTATCATCAGACAGAAAATTATTCAATACTTCAGCAGCCTCTTTTAAAGAACCTCTTATATCGTATCCAGACATTTATTTATTCTTCCTTATTTTTTTATTATCAGTACGTCCAGCTTTTAAACTGCACTGCCTAATTTATAATACAGCAGATAAATAAAAACACGCAGTTTATTATTGTATTATCCCAAAAATTTGATTTAAAACATAATTCGCACCGGGGCATCTTGAAAGGATAGACTTTCTGTCATAATTCCGGTTCCGTCAGGTTTTATTTCTTTTTATTTTTATCGCGGTTGACCTTGGCCTGCTGAACTCTCTTGTACACCTCGTTAAGAGCACTGCGCTTATCCAGTTCATCCATCATCACATCAGCTTTCATCTGCTGATAGCAGGCAAATTTTTCAGCACCGAAGAAATTGCAGAGCAGGGACGTCAAGCAGTCAGCCTGAGATATCTTTTTAGGGGCATTTGGAAGCTCTATTTTTTTCAGTTTCATCTGATAGATAAGATCATCCCCCTCCTCATCCACATCAGGATATATCACCTGCAGTCTCTGTTCACCGATAACAGCCTCTCTGCTCACACGACTGCCGGAACTTCTGACTCCCCCCTGACTCTCTGAAAACTCAATCTCCCCCTGACCGCCGGTCATGGCCAGAAAAACCTCCGCAAGTATTTCAGCATCAAGAAGCGCACCGTGGGAGGTACGGGCAGAGGAATCCACATTCAATTTGGCACAGAGTGCATCAAGGCTGATTCTCTGACCTGGATATTTCTTTTTGGCAATGTCGAGAGTATCGGTTACAGTACATATATTCTCAACTTTGAGATTATTATTATTAAGTTTAAATTCGTTATCAATAAACCCAACGTCGAACCGCGCATTATGAATAATCAGCTCAGCACCGGCAATAAAATCATAAAATTCCTGAAAGATATCCCTGAAATGAGGCTGTCCCGCCAGAAATTCATCTGATATTTTATGAACCTGATATGCCTCTTCATCTACAGGTCTGTCCGGATTCATATAAAGCTGCAGTTTTCTGCCGGTAAGCTTACGATCAATCATTTCAACGCAGCCGATTTCAATGATACGGTGATCTCCCGGAGTACCGTCTTCATTCTTACCGGTGGTTTCCGTATCCAGAACCACTTTACGCTGACACAAGTCTCTGTAGAATTCAGCCATTTAGGTTTACTCCCCCAATCATTATTACGCCGTAAACATCCGAACACTCTTATGCATAATTAAGGTAACCATAATATTACCGCATCCGGCATAAAACATTCATTCCAAGTACAAGACTCTAATTTTACACCAAATGTCTGAACATTTTACAATCCGCTTAACAAAAGTACAGACACTTTTTCATATAAAGGTTAATATTCTGTACGGCTTTCATCGACAGCCCAGGCCTCCCAATCATCCATAATTGACATCGATAAAAGTGTTAGATTACAAAGAAATACTGTTACTGATTTATATAATCATTTTTCGACTTTTTCTTCCTTTCGTTTTTACAGTTACTCATATCACATTTTTAATTCCATATATTAACAGCATGTTTACACTGTACAAAAATAACGTTTTCACCTATTAAATTAACAGTATTTTTTTTATTCATTTCAATAGTTATCAAACAATCAAGACATTATAATTTATTTTTGTCAATTATTTTTCCATTTTTAAAATATTAATTATATGTTATTATACTGAAAACTGATTAAAAATCGAGCAATTATATAGTTTTTGCTATTCATTTTCTGAAAATATATCTATTATATATTAAAATTCTATAGTTATAAAAAAATTTGAAAACAACAAATAATATGATATAATATGGACTAGTAAACGATAATAATTACTAAAAATATTTACGAAATCATCAAGTTACTTAATGAATAATAACTCCAATAAAAACTTGAAAAAGGTCACAATATATACAGATGGTTCCTGTTTAGGAAACCCGGGAACCGGTGGATATTGTGCCATTTTATTTTACAAAGAACATAAAAAAGTCATATCAGCTGGCTACAAACTTACCACAAACAACAGAATGGAACTAACCGCAGCAATTGTTGCACTCAGAGCTCTAAAGGAGCCCTGTGAAGTAGAACTGTATTCTGACAGCAAATATGTTATCGAAGGTATAACAAAATGGGTTTTTTCATGGATTAGAAGAAACTGGCGCAATGTTCAGAATGTAGATCTCTGGAAACAATTACTTGAAGAAACACAACGACATACCATTAAATGGAATTGGGTAAAGGGACATGATGACAACATCTACAATAATGAATGTGACCAAGTTGCAAGAAAAGCAGCACAAGGAAGTGAGCTCTTGCAGGATGACGGCTACACAGATAATTAGCAAGTTATTTATAACTGCTTCATTATCGTTAGTTATCGTTGGTTGTGCCATCACAGGTACTTCTGGCAAGAATGCTTCCAACAGCAGAATCAACCTTGACGGTGATCTTAATCAGGCTCCTACGACTGAAGAGATGTCCACCATCAACAATTACGCCGACCTTCTTATTGAAGGATATGACGTACATCTCCGCGAATCCCAGAAAGCACTGTATTCTGTAGAACTGGAAAATGGTACCGACATCAGTTTATGGGAACATGCCATTTTTGATATGGAAATGGTAAATCCAAAACACAAGTACATAACTCAGCAGATTGCCCAGGTAAAGAAAAGACAGAGATATTTTGAAAAACAGCTGGCAAACGGTCATCTGTTTCTCTACTACATCATCAACGAACTTAAAGTCAGAAAGATGCCTTTGGAACTGGCTGTAATTCCGATTATCGAAAGTAATTTCAACCCGCATGCCATTTCCCCTGCCGGAGCACGTGGCATATGGCAGTTCGTTCCTGGTACTGCGAGAAACTTTAAATTAAAACACGATGCAAATTATGATATGCGCCGTGACGTAATATCTTCAACCAATGCAGCCCTTACCTACTTCGACTACCTGTATAAGATGTTCGGTGACTGGAATCTAGCCATTGCCGCATACAACCAGGGTGAAGGTACTGTTTTAAAAGCTATAAAAGCCAACAGATCTAAGGGAAAATCCACAGATTTGTGGTCATTGCACATTCCTAGAGCCGGTCTGGATTATGTTGAAAAGCTCCATGCCTACACTGATCTTCTCCGCAATGCAGATGAGAACAATTTAAAATTCCCGGATATGCCGTACAGACCGGTATTCAAGAAAGTACATATTGATGAAAACACCACTCTTGAATCTCTTTCCCAAAAAACAGGTATTTCCATTGAGCGTTTACAGAAACTGAATCCTGGATTTGTTAATGTTAACAAATCAACCACTATGGTTAAGTACGCCCTCATTCCTGTACACAACCATGATCTTGCGGAAAACTACACTCTGAGTAAGGTAAAAAGTCTGCCTGTATACAACGATAATGAGAAAATTATAGTATCAGCTCTTGCGAAAAATTCCACCGCTACAGCTGAACCTGTTAATACCGCATCTCTTGGTAAGGTACCTGCAGTAACCGTAACCACTGCCGCATCTTCTTCAACAGGAAACACCGGCAAAAAATCTGTCAGCAGGAATGCTACCAAAACAGTAGTTGCCACTAATAAAAACAGTAGCAAAAAAAATCAGGCCTCCCCGGTAAAGAAGACTGTAACAGTGGCTAAAAATGATAAAAACAGTACTAGAAACAAAACTCAGACCAAGCCTGTTATAACTGCCAAAAACGGCAAAAGTGCAGCTAGAAACAGCTCTCATACCAAAACAGTTGTAACAGCCAAAAACAAGGCAACTGGCAGAAACAGTTCTCCGGTAAAAAAGACGTCTGTTGTTAAAGCTCATGCCCAAAACAACACTCCGAAGGAAAGAAACAATCAGAAGAAAGTACACTCTGTTGCAGCTTCAAACAGCAAGAACAGAAATACAAAAAACGTTAAGCCTACAGCCAAAAACAATAAGCAGGCTTCTTCAAACATTGTTAAAAACAGAAATTCTTCTGGCAGTAAGAAAGCCTAGACAGGAAGGTGGTATCAGCTGATTATTTCAGTTTTCGAATTTTCCGGAAATAATCATCAATATCGAAAAAGGGAAGCTTCATGCTTCCCTTTTATTTTATACAGAAATTATCTTATGCCAACCCCACCGCTTTTCTCCTTTGCAGGATATATTACAAGGTCTGCATTCAGTCACTGGTATTCTCAATCAATATCAGCAAGAATTCTTTTCAATTCATCCTCTCCAATAACCCTGATTCCTAGTTTATGGGCATTATCAAGCTTTGAACCCGCCTCGGCACCGGCAATGACAAGATCCGTCTTTGAGGATACAGAGCCTGATACTCTGGCACCGTATTTCTGCAAAAGATTCTTCAAATCATTTCTCTTCCATTCTATCAGTGTTCCTGTTAAAACAATTGTTTTGCCGTTAAACGGGTTATCAAGGTTACGTGCCAAATCCTCAGCCGAAGGTTTTATGCTTACCGGGGAAACACCAGCGCCGCCTTCCTCTATAGGTCTTAATATCAGATCTATCTGTTCAAGATTATGCTTTTCCCTGAAAAAATTACGGATATGCTTGGCACTAACCGCCCCTATATCTTTGATCGCTGTGAGCTGTTCTGTGGTTGCATTCATCAGCTCTTTCATATCAGCGAAATTCATTGCCAGTATTCTCGCTGTATTTATTCCAACCTCTCTGATCCCGAGTGCATAAATAAAACGATCCAGCGGAAGCTCATCCCCCCCTGATTTATCTTCATTAGGAATACCATTGCGGTATTTGTTGATTTCCATAATTATTTTACGGGCGATGATCCTGCCAATCTTAAAAGAGGCAGATGCTATATTATCCACTGTCAACCGGTAGATATCTATTACATGTCTCACCAGCCCCTGATTCTGCAAGGCTTCGACTGTAACCTCCCCCAGCCCTTTAATTTTCATGGCTGAAGCAAATTTTGAAATAAACCTTCTAACCTCTGTCTGATCACGAAACTCCTTATAATTTCCGGTACTCACATTTATCATGCCATCAAACAGATCCATCTGACTGCCGTCGCCATACGGGTCATTCATTTTTTCTTTATCGACAAGATCCATCTTCTTATCCGGCTCAAACATATCAGTCTGGTAACCATGAAAATCACTGTTATGGTTTATTCCGCGGTATTTAAGCTGATTACCATTCTCATCACAAAGGACAATACCTATACCGCCTTTTTCCTTTGGCCTCAGGAGAGTATCAATAAGCTTGATATTGTCTTCCACTGACAGGAATCTGCCTATATTTTCCTTGATTGATTTTTTAAAGCCGTATGTTATCAGGGAATCATTCTCAAAAGTATTGACCAGTTCAGTAATATCAGTAATTTTCTGAGCTATTTCCCTGGCATTTACCTCGCCTATCCCTTTTATTCCTAAAGCCATGATGAAATCAGCAAGAGTACAGCCGTTGCGACTTTCCTCAATGCTTAATGACAGAATCTCTGCAAATTCCCGTCCGAATTTTATTTCCGTGTTTGCCAGTCGTTCCTCAGTAAGACTGTAAATATCGGCAACATTCGAAATCTGTCCGCTGTCTATAAGGGCATTGACATAGCTGTCACCGAGACCTTCAATATTCATAGCGTCCTTTGATACAAAATGCAGGATTGATTCCTTAAGCTGAGCCTTACACAACAATCCTCCCGTACAACGTACCACTGTTTCTTCAGGAAGATGCTCAAGAGCGCTGCCGCACACAGGACAGCATACAGGGCAGCAGATATCTCTTTCCCTGCCGGTACGATATTCAGCAACAACACCTACCACCTGAGGAATCACGTCACCGGCTCTTCTGATAATAACCCTGTCTCCTATTTTCAACCCCAGACGTTCAATTTCATCAAGGTTATGCAGAGTTGCATTACTTACAGTAACACCTGCAACCTGAACCGGCTCAAGTCTTGCGACCGGAGTAAGCACACCTGTCCGCCCCACCTGAAAATCTACATCTTTAAGAGTGGTTATCTGTTCCTGCGCCGGAAACTTGTGTGCAATAGCAAAACGAGGTGCTCTGGATACGAATCCAAGAACATTCCATAAATCTGTGTTGTTAACCTTATAAACTATGCCATCTATATCATAATCAAGGCTCATTCGTTTTTCCTGCATTTTATTGAAATAATCTAGCAGGAAACGACTACCCATACCGCAACTGATTTCCGGATTAACAGGAAGCCCCCAGCTCTTTACAAGTTTCAGGCGATCGTAATGATTGGCAGGAAGTGTGACACCCCGGCACTCCTGTACAAAATAAGCATTAAAAGTCAGTTTCCTTTTAGCAGTAATCTGAGGATCCTTCTGTCGTAACGAACCGGCTGCGGCATTACGGGGATTGGCAAATGTTTTTGCCCGAGTACCCCTGGTACGGATTAAATTCTCATTAAGCGCATCAAAATCCTTATGCATCATAAAGACCTCTCCGCGAACCTCTAGATATTCCGGCAAATGATCTCCGGTTAATCTTAAAGGAATATTCTTGATTGTCTTTGCCTGAGCAGTGACATTTTCACCGACAGTGCCGTTACCTCTAGTAGCTGCACTCACCATAATTCCGTTTTCATAAATGATACTGAGCGCAAGTCCATCAAGCTTCGGTTCAGCACAGAACTCAATTTCATGCTCATATTTATTCAAACCGGCAGCCACACGACTTACAAAAGCCTCCAGTTCAGTTTCATTAAAGACATTATCAAGCGACAGCATCGGAACCCGGTGCACAAATTTTTCCAAGTCGGCCTTTCCGGTATTACCGACTCTGTGCGTCGGAGAGTCCGGCTGAATTAAATCAGGATTATCCTTTTCAAGAAGTACAAGTTCCTTGTAAAGTCTGTCGTATTCAGCATCAGGGACTGAAGGTGCATCATTGGTATAATACTCATAGGAGTATCTGTTTAATAATGCAGTAAGTTCTTTAATTCTCTGATTTATCAATTCTTTATCAAATTCCGGCATAGCCTCAGGACCTAATTATAATAATCAAATGATTTAATGTATTCCAATCGTCTTTTGACGTAAAAAACCGACAGTAATCAACACTGCCGGCTTTCTTGATTTTTTATACTGCGGTTTTTATAAAACTGCAGGGAATTATCTCAACTTATCGTATGCCGCCAATACTTCACGATGGTGAAGAATAAACTGTTCGCCTATAGGCTTCTTGTTATTATCTATCATTTCACCCTTAATCAAAGTAGCAAATTTATATGCAAATGCAGCCATATCACAATAGGAGTTTTCTGCAAAACCTCTGTCGGGTAAAGGCATGAAAAGACAGATGGCATCATAACTCACCGATTCCTTATAGCTTTTAGCAAAGCCGTACGGCTCAGTACTTCCACAGACCCTGAATACCTCATTGCCGCTTTTTGGATCAAAGCAGTAATAGATATCATGTTCACCAAGTGCCAGATTAAACCTTTCACAGATCTGAATGGCTTCCATGGCGGAAATAGGTTCACCATTACTGCGACGCACATTGATCTGATAAAGATTTTCCGGTTCCATGCTACCCTCACCATTATTTCCGGATCCCCTTGAAGATCTGTTTAACAGGGATTTCAGGAATCTGGAAATACGTGAAATAATTCCTTCTTTATCGGAACCGGTATCACTCTGCTGGCTGTCCATATTCACATTTTCTGAACTACTGGCGGACACACTGCTGCTTTCGATACTGCCGTCAGTCACCAACTGTTCTTCTGCGACACTGTTCTTCATAATAATAATATCTTCAGTGTTGGAGATAAATTCTTTATTATCCACGCTGGCAACCTCTTTACTGATGATCTTTACACTACCACTGACATCGCCCTTCTCGTTGGAAGTCGGTGACTTGGATTTAGCATTATTTTCAGACATTTCATCCCTTACTAAAGGCTTTCTGTTAGCTCTTCCGCTTATACAGCCATATACTATGAAACTCAATATTGCAATTGTTCCAAGTATAATCAGTCCAAGCTGCAGTACATCATGATTATGAACCAATTAAATCTCACCTTTCTTATCTGATAAACCATGTCATAAATCTGTTATAACTGCAGAAATAATCACATACCTAAAAAACGCCAAAGCAGACGTCATGCTCCCGCCGGAGCAAACTTTCCATATATGCTGATATTCTGATCAATCCTGCATAAACATAACTAGCGACACAATTATATATTAAATTCGTAAAACGATTTTATTATTTTATTAATAATCGCACTAAAAAAAAACCATAATTAAATTTTTTTATAAAAAATTCCCAGTCTGTCACTTTATACAAGTATTTTGATCTGTCTACTGTACATACAATAAACACTTCAAGCTGCAATAACATCAGGTATTTTCTTTATAATAAAAAAAAATAAAAAAATTTTGTACAATATAGCAACAATAGTGATTATTTACTGAAGCTGTACATCGCACATAACCAGTATAATTACAGAATCAGTTATTCCTGCAGCCTGCAAAAAATGAAGAGGCATGCCGCGGGAGCTTTAACCGCATTTAACAAAACTGTTTAAAAGAACCCAATAAGAGTTTTAGCTATAATGAACATCAACTATGAACACGGCAATGATACCGTATATAACGGGATAAAGTACTTTTTTCAGGGATTAAGGCTGTGTATACACAAGGGCATGAAAAGATACATGCTGGTTCCCATTATTATCAATATATTCATCATTATCATCGGTTGTTACGCCTCCATCAGCTGGGCCTGTAACTATACCGGAGAGCTTATAGCAGGATCACTGCCGGAATGGCTTTTCTGGATTAAATATCTGGTTTTTCCGATAATTTTCGCAGCTATTATTCTGATTACCCTGTATCTTTTTACAACCATAACCCTGATAGTTGGTGCACCGTTCTACAGTCTGCTTTCTGAAAAAGCGGAAAGCATTCTGATTAATGAACCGACACCAGATGTCCCAGTATCCCAGACTATCAGAGAAACTCCGGCCATGGTAGGTCGCGAACTTGCAAAACTCATATACAGACTGCCTTTTATCATCCTTAATCTGTTCATGCTGTTTATCCCGATAATCGGTCAGGTGGTAATAATTTATACAGGGAGCTGGTGCTACGCCCTTGACTTTACCAGCTACGGTTTTGAAAACAACCACATCAGTCTGAAGAAGACCTTTGCCGTCGCCAATAACCATAAAAGGGTACTTCTGGCATTCGGCTGCTGTGTATGGCTTGCCATGCTTATTCCGTTCCTGAACCTGCTGATGGTTCCCGCAGCAGTATGTGGCGGCACCATTCTTTGGGTAAAAGTACTCAGACAGGATGTCATGCAGGAAGTAACAGAATACCGGAATAAAGTACTTGCCATGAAGGAAAGCGACAACGACATGAATTCTGAAAGTACAGATATTCAGAAAACGGAATATTCCAAACTTTAATCCGAAACTTAAATCAGGGTATTTTTTCCCGGATATTATTTTTCAAAAAAAGAACTCCCGGTCTGAAACACTGTTTTCACAACCGGGAGTTTTTTCATTTCCTATAACCTGAGGACCTGTTCTTCTTCCGTCCTATCAGAAATTCTCTTACATTAGGAGAATATATACTTTAATGATTCTGAACCTAAAGGCTACAGGTTCTCATTTTCCTGATTATATAAGTTGATTAAATCCAAAGGAAGTTTTTCTGCCTTCCTGTCTAGATTATAAATATCCGGCAGATAGACAAACTTACCGTCACCGTCTATATAAGATGTCCAGTAGGCAATATAAACAGGAACATTGCTGGACAGGGGAACCCCGAACGTTTTTCCGGAGGCCACTATCTTATCGATTCTTTCCGGTTTCATCTCATTTCTAAGCAGATATTTAGCCAGCTCATTTGACTTCTGCACACGGACACATCCTGAACTCAGTGTTCTCAGAGATTTATTAAAACCTGATGGACTGTTGGTTGAATGCAGGTATACACTTTCGGAATTAGGAAAATTGAACTTATACTGTCCCATGGCATTTTTTGCTCCAGGAGCCTGAGTTATCCGGTATTTTCTGAATCCGGACTTGGTTAAATCATCGGGTGTCAGAGTAGATGGATCAACTTTTTCACTGCCCATATACAGATTAAGCCCCTTCTTTGCCAGATAGTATCTGTCTGCACGGATTTTTGGCAGGTAGTCCTTCTGGGAAATTGTACTCGGTGCAGTCCATACCGGATTCAGCACAACATTATTGATCTGACTCTTCAATGTAGGAGTCTGACGGTCATTGCGACCTACAATAACCTTGCTTTCCATTATATTCTTACTGTCGGATATGACGTGCATATTCAATGAAGGAATGTTAACAAAAACATATTCCGCATTGCTGTACAGATCGTTGTCTGACATTCTGATCAGCGACCTGGCAAGGCTTACAGCCTTGGAAGAACTGTTCTTAAACAGCAGATCATAGGTCATCTCACCGATAATACCGTCTGGCTTAAGACCATTATCACTCTGAAACTTCTTCATGGCTTCGGTAAGCTCGAGATCATAATAACCGTCGAGAGGACAGTTTTCATCAAGATAACCACCGGCTATCATTACTTTTTTAATAATATCTATCTGAGGACCAGAAAATCCAGGTTTAATCAGCCTGAATGTATATGGTTCCTCACTAGCGGCAAGACTTTTCATCTGTTTCTGTATTTCCGTGCGGAAAACGAGGTATGACGGTACATTCGGTCTCATACCTACCAATTCATTCCAGATGTTTCCGGATGCTATCAAATCATTATACTTTTCGACATCCTCTACTAAAAACTCGGTATTATCTTTAGGAAAACTGAGATGCTGCTTCTCAGCCCAGGAATAAACAGGAATCTTTTCCCGGAAATTTCTGATCATAAGGTAACTGATAGCCAGTTCCGTAGGATAATTACCACTCTCCTTGCTCTTATGTAATCTGAGCAGCTGACGGTAGTAGTTTGAATCAAAATTTGCAACAGCCAGCTCCATCAGCTGGTTTTCTATCTCCGTCTGGCTCTTGATGTCCGGAGTTCTGACATCATTTTCTTCATCAGCCGCAGGAGCCTGATTAAAAGTTACCGATAAAATTATAGCTGCCGGTACATATTTAAATAATTTCATAGTTTTATCTTTCAACCTGTACGCCGTACCTCTTTAATTTTGTCCTGATACTGACTACGATCGTACATTTTTTATCATCAACACCACATAATATCTTCCGTCAAACGGTATCATTGTACTTTTATTTTTTAATTATTTTTTATTTTTATATTTTTATACAAAACGCACGGAAACTGATACTACAGCATAAATTCTTACAATAAATTTTAGATTATTCTAACATAATCAGATATCAAATTTTTCAAAAATAATTTCAATTGTTCACTTTATCTATTTTTAAATAATATCGCTGTTTTTCCACTATACCGGCACATAAAAAAACATATGCCGCTGATTTTTTCCTTTGTCTGCGACATTATATTCCCTCATATCCGGCCGTTCCCCCAAAAAACTCCCCTAATGACAATTAGGTATTTTCTTGTGTAAATGCGTCAAAATATTAAATTACATATCTTTTAATAGAATGGCATTAGGCATATAATATCAAAGAATATAGGATGGTAATGCTTAATTTTTAGTCCCGAAAGCCATACTAAAAAGCAGTCTGCAGCAGTACGTTTACCAGATATATCATTGCAAAGGAGTGTCATCGTGCAGGAAGGATTCGTCATCACAGAAGGTGTAGCCTGTGGTCCAGCCGTAATTTTCAAAAACGACTCTCCGATGGTCAACATAGTTCATATCAGCCCGGAACAGGTTGATGCCGAAATAAATCTTTATCTTAACACTGTAGACAGAACCTACAGACTTTTTCTCTCTGAAAAAAACAACGTCAGCGCCGACATGGCCAAGGAATTCCTCGATGCGGCCATTCTTTATCTTACGGATAACTACATAAAGGAAAGAATTATCCACAAGATAAAGGATGAACTGTGCAACGCTGAAGCAGCAGTAATGCAGTGCTACCATGAATATATCAGCGACCTAATCGGAATGAATGATCCTTTTGTTCTTCACAATGAGTTTGAACTGCATAATCTTGCAGAGACAATAATACTTGAACTACGTAAAAAAAAGGTTCACCTTCCGGAAATCACCGAAGACTCCATCCTTATATGCAATAACATCACGCCGGCACAGTTCCTCACTATGAACACCGAACACATTAAAGGGGTACTGCTTGAGGACGGAAATACCCAAAGTCATCTTGCCATAGTGCTGCGAGGATCCAAAATACCGGCTATATTCAATGTTTCCAATGCTACCAAGGTTATCCAGAACGGAGAAACCGTACTTGTTGATGCATATGCCAACAGAATTTACATATCACCTCTCGATGAACTTATCTGGCAGTCATTTAACAATGCCAAAAAATACCAGTCCGGAAACGAGAGGCACACAGATACCATCAAACCGCTGATGGCCCAATACAAAACATCACCTGACGGTGAGAGAATGCGAATTCTTGCCAATATCAACTCGGTAGCTGAATTGACAAAACTCACCTGTTTACCCAGCTCCGGCATCGGCCTTTTCAGAACAGAATTTCTCTTTATGAACTGCAGTCATGAGCCAAGCGAAGAGGAGCAGTATCTCGTCTATAAAAAAATCATGGACATGCTCCCTAGGAACTATGAGATCACCTTCAGGACTTTTGACTTCAGCGCCGACAAACTCCCGCTCTATATGAGTATGTCATCCGCATTCAATGTTGACAGCAACCAGCATAACAAACAGTCACTGATTAAACAGCTGCGGGCTATCATCAGAGCATCCGCTAAAAGACACATAAGAATAATGTTCCCGATGGTAGCCGAATATGAACAGGTAAGAGAACTGGTTGATCTTTTCAACTCAGTAAAAAGTCTTTTAATGGACACCGGACATGAAGTAGGCTGGATAAAAATCGGTATCATGATTGAAACCCCAGCCGGGGCCATTATGTCAGATTCTCTGGCCCAAATTGTTGATTTCTTCTCTATAGGCACCAATGACCTTACCCAGTATACAGAAGCATGTAGCCGGGAGGACCCTACCCACAGAAATGATGAACTGACCCCTGCTGTTCTCAAGCTCATAAACCTCACAGTCCACAATGCCCGCAAACACCACACACCTGTGTGCATATGTGGAGAACTGGTACACAATCTCGATTATCTGGCATTATTCATCAGCATGGGGCTAAGGGATTTCAGCGTCGCACCGTTCTATCTCAACCGTTTGCTGGAAAAAATTCATGAACTGGAGGTAAAAATTGAACCTCTTCTTGATGAAAAAATTGACTGCATCCGTACCAAAAACGAAATATATGATCTCAATGACAGTCTGATAACCACCCATGGCAGCAATAGAAGAATCATTGACTGATTCATAATTTATACCGTACGCATGAAGTATGCCATGTGTTTTATGCTCCACACATTTTTATGTATTGAATTCGAATTAACGCCAACAAGCATTAATAAATTGATATAATAACTTCAGTTCAGATTATTTTGCCTGTACAGAATAAACATACCGGTAGGCATGTTGCTTCGTGCAATAAACCGGTGATTTGTCCATACTCAAGAGGTTGAGCAATGTGGTTTAATTTCAAACTCTCAAAAGAAGAAGAAGACAATGCGGATATCGTGCTTCTTGCACCTTTATCCGGAACAGCAATTCCTATTGAAGACGTACCAGATGTTGTTTTTTCAGAAAAAATTGTAGGTGACGGCATCGCAATCAAACCTACCGGCAACAAGGTTGTTGCTCCATGTGAATGCATTGTTGAGCAGATATTCAAAACAAAACATGCTTTAGTATTAAGAAGTGTTCCTTACGATCTGATTATCTTTATTCACATAGGTATAGATACTGTCGATTTGGGAAATAATGATATATTCAAACCATTGGTCAGAGAAGGAGATCAGGTCAAAGCAGGCGAACCTCTTATGGATTTTGACCTTGAACAGCTACAGAAAAAACTGAAATCAACCATTACCCCGGTTCTCATTTCAGCAAATTCTCTGCCTATCCTGCAGTCTATAGAAAAAATGACTGAAAGATGTACTCACGGAAGCACACCGATAATGAAAATCAAGTTAAAAAACACCGAAGATAACAATCGGGACTAATCAAGAAGTTCAATTATTCCCGTGCCACTAGAGCCAGAACACCTGAAATTCAACTCAGGTGTTTTTTGTTATATGTAAAAACAGCAGTCTCGTCTAATTTAAGACTGGTGTAAAAAGAAAGTAGCAACGGTAAATAAAAACCAACGTTCCAGCAATTATTTATAAAAAAATCATCAACTGACCGCAAACCTGAACAAATTATTATATACTTCAGATAGAGCCTTGAAATACTGGATAAATTATGCAGAACCATCTCCACCAGAACGGAATTGCGTTATCAAATAAACCTGTCATCTGCACATTACCTCAGGTTCATTATTATCTAATCAAGCTGTATATAATCAAACACATCTGACGAGGAACTATGCCTAGACAAGTATTTCTAATTCGCCATGCCGAAAGCATGGGGAATGCCGGTATGAGAACAACCACCCCTGCCGGAAACAATCTCACTGACAAAGGAAGAAAGCAGGCTGGAGAGCTTGCTGCAAGTATAAATGAAGTTCCAGACCTAATCGTATGGAGCTCTTATTCAAGAACAAGGGAAACCGCCCTTCCTCTGGTACAAAAATATCCAGAGGTTCGGACAGAGGAATGGCCTGATATTCAGGAATTCACCTACTTAAATCCCAACAAATGTTTTAACACAACTCCTGAAGACCGAAAACCTATGGTTACAGCCTACTGGGAGGCGATGGATCCCGATTATAACGATGGTGAAGGAGCTGAATCATTTGCCGAAATGATTCAACGCGTTAAAACAATGCTCCGCCGAGTGAAAGAGAGACCTGAAGACACCATTTACATTTTTACCCACGGTCAGTTTATGGAGACAGTAAAAATAGTTCTCTCTCATCCTGATGAAAACAGTGCCAATCTAATGAGAATATTCAATGAGCGCAACAGAGGAAAACTTGTGGCTAATTGCGAAATTATGAGAATTATCTGATGTTACCAGTCCGTACATAATCTTTCGTTGCCTGTCATTCAACTTAAGGCAGACGCAGCACCAGTAATAAAACCAAAAATAAAAAGGGACCCGTGGGTCCCTTTTTGCATTTATATCAGCTTAAGAATTATAAATTGCTAACAATTTCTTCTACAGACTTCTTAGCATCGCCGAAGCACATGTAAGAATTTTCCTTGAAGAACAATGGGTTCTGAACCCCTGAGTAACCAACGTTCATTGAACGCTTGAATACGATTACGTTCTTAGCATTCCAAACTTCAAGAACAGGCATACCTGCAATCGGGCTGTTTGGATTTTCAAGAGCAGCTGGGTTAACAGTATCGTTAGCACCGATAACAAGTACTACATCGGTATCTGAGAAATCATCATTGATTTCATCCATTTCAAGAACGATATCATAAGGAACCTTAGCTTCAGCAAGGAGAACGTTCATATGACCAGGTAAACGACCTGCAACCGGATGGATACCGAAACGAACGTTAACACCCTTTTCACGTAACTTCTTGGTAAGTTCAGCAACTGGATACTGGGCCTGAGCAACAGCCATACCGTAGCCTGGGGTGATAATAACTGAGTTAGCATTCTTAAGCATGTCAGCAACGTCTGAACACTTAAGTTCACGAATTTCACCCTGTTCTTCATCAGAAGCAGCAGCTTCAGGCTTGTTACCGAAACCACCTAAGATTACTGATAAGAATGAACGGTTCATAGCCTTACACATAATGTATGAAAGGATAGCACCTGAAGAACCTACTAAAGAACCGGTAACGATAAGTAAGTCGTTGTCAAGCATGAAACCTGCGGCAGCTGCAGCCCAACCTGAATATGAGTTGAGCATTGAGATTACTACAGGCATATCTGCACCACCGATGGAAGCCACGAGGTGGATACCAAAGAGGAATGCAATAACAGTCATTGGAACAAGACAAACCCAAAGCTGAACGTTCGCATTGTCAACAGCAAGGAACACAATCATTAAAGCAAGTGAAACAACTAAAGCAGCAATGTTCAGGAGATTCTTTCCTGGCAACACGAGTGCCTTAGACTTGAAGATTGCAAGCTTGAATGAACCGTTGAGCTTACCATAGGCAACGATTGAACCAGTAAAGGTTACAGCACCGATGAATACGCCGAGGAAAACTTCAACGAGGTGAATTAATAATTCCTTACCTGACAAAGTAACAGCAGCCTTGGCTGCATCTTCAGCAGTAACCATTTCCTTAAGTTCACTAATCTTGGCAGCCAGAGCGTCAGATACATTGCCGTTAACGGTGATATCTAATGATGACGCAAGAGAAACATCACAAAGGCTCAGGAAGCTGTTAAAACCAACAAGAACAGCGGCCAGACCTACAAAGCTGTGAAGCATTGCAACGAGCTCAGGCATCTGAGTCATTTCAACTTTTTTAGCGAGGTATAAACCGATACCGGCACCGATAATTACGGCAACTACGATGATACCCCAACCGATTCCAGTATTTACGTTTACCAGTGTAGCTATTAAAGCAATGGTCATACCGATAATACCGGAAGTACAACCTAA
>OMYE01000018.1 GCA_900315145.1 uncultured Pseudomonadota bacterium
AAATCGTCTGACTTTACCACATCTACACTTCCGCACGATTCGCATGTCAGTTTATTCATAGGAATGTCCTTTTAGCTGTATAAGTAAAAAGGGGCGACTTTATTCATTATATGTTTTTGAATAGCTTTTTATTGTTAACTGAGTTGAAAAACAATAAATAATTCTCCGGGGTAAAGTTAAGGTTTGTGACAGATACATGCCTAACATCTGCTGGATTCAGGCTGATGCAATCCGGTTTTATTGCGCCGGTGATTTAAAAAATCGTAGGGAAATCATAGAGAAAATTTACAAAAGGAAGAGCTTTAAAAAGGTGAAATATAAAAATTGCAGATAGGTGGATCTACTGAAAGACAAAAGATAAAAGAAAAGGCTCTATGCGGATTGTTGAGAATCCTGGATAAGAAAGGCAGCGAAATAGAGTAAAGAAATATCCTTATCCCGTTCCCTGAATGCAATTTTTTTGGGCTACTTGAATTTTATTATCTCAACTTCCCTTAAAATTCAAGAGGGAAACTTGAGTAAATTATAGTTGCTTAGTCAACAGATTCTTTTGAGAAGAAGATTTCTGTACAGAAATGGAGAAGCATAAGGTTTAATGACTGTTTCTACTCATTATTCCTTTTGGAACCGTCTTTCAGTTTTCTATTTTACGGTTTTTTCGCAGGTCTTTCTCCAAGGTACTGTCTAGTTTCACGAAACAGAATTACATTGATTTGGCATATATCGTAAATCTCATTTTCTATAAAAAATGACACGATTCGGTCAGACAGAATACTAGGTGACAGGGCAAGTCCTGCTCTGAGGAGTAAATCTCTAGTTTCATCCATATCCAATTGGAGGGCTATCGCCAGAGCCAGAGCAGTGCTTTTGGACGGAGCATAGTTTTTATCTCGGCGAATCTTGGAGAACAGCTTGCGATCAATATTTGCTCTTCTGTATACCGTAACCTCATCAATTTCCTTTTCTTTTATGAGTTGGAACAGTTTTTCCTGAAAGGTGTCGCTACCGTCAAGAATAACTTTGTTTAGCTTTCTGGAAATAAGCGTGCTTGAAATCCCAGCTGGAAAACCAAAAACTCCTAGAAGCGGCCATAAGGAAGGTCTTTTTTTTTCCGGAACTGGTTCATTAATGACGGTTGTGGAAATCTTCTTTTCAATCTCCTGAGCAAGAGACAGACTGGAGATTTTTTTCACCATGAGAAACACCGTCATATCCGAATTCAGCAGAAATCGGCTTATCTCGGAAAGGGCAGTATCTAGAACCTGATTATCTGAGAGAGAAACAGAATTTTCACCTATTAACGGAATGGTAATATCAGTACAGTTAAGTGATGATGCGTTTTCAAGAATTTTCCTGTAGCAAGTCGACAGGGCTAAGACTGTTGCTTTTTTTGCTTCGTCATCCGTTAGAGGGTACTGAATCTGGTAACTGTTTCCTCGTTTTTCTGATTTCGTAAATTCCTGTTTCAGAGTTCCTGGAACGGTGAAGGCCTGGGTTTTTTCGGTAAAATCATCATGGCAGACTATGAAAATAGGCATTTTATCGATTTCTCCTAACTGCAGACCAAATACTGCGCTGATAAGGGTGTGTATTAAAGAGATCTCAATGAATAAGTTCATACTACTCAATTTTCGTAAAAATTCCAGTGAGCCTTATCGATATTCGAACATATTCTTTACGATTCAGTGCGGTGAAAAGAATGTTGAGAAATATGGCGTGGATGTTTTTTAAAGACCTCTCTTTTCTGGGGATTTTTACGAAATGTTATTCAGGTTTTTATAATTTTTATGGATAACTGATTTGTAAACGGCACAGACGGAATTAAGCCGATAGAAATCTCCGGAAAATAAATGTCCTTATATTCTTTCGGCTTAATGAAAACAGTCTTCTGATTACATCTTGTAGAAAACGCAGGCATGAGAGTATCTGTTTTTACAAGCTTTCTTATAATATTTTTTAGCCTTTGATTTATTGCCGATGGATGGATCAAAAGAATAACAGGTGGCAGCGTCGTAGCAGCCTTTGCCACTGTCATATTTATCACAGGCTCTCTCATAGTAGTCGATGGCTGTTTTACAGCTGTTGCCATTAGTCTGGTCAAAAGCTCTGTCACCTTTTCTCTGGCAGTCCTGCGCACTGTCGCAGTCAGTACCGAAACCTAAAAAGGCATGGGAAGGAACTGATAAAATCAGAAAACAGATCAGTAAGACATATCTCATAGCATTATCCTTATTGTAATTACTGAAGTTTGGTCATCTTAAGCGTCAGATGCCCTTGTGAAGTCTTTCGGGGGAAAGACAGCTACTTCTCCGGTATTACTGATAGGAAAACGGTACATATTAATATCGGAGAAGGAATAAAATACGATGACGAATTCGTTAAGGGGTTATGTATAGTTTACAGGCTTCATTCACATGACGGTCACAGGCTTTTTTATAAAATTTTTGGGCCTTAACCGGATCGTTAAAATTCATGTCATAGCAAAGCCCCGCTTTTGCACAGCCTTCTCCCATCAAATATTTGGTACATGACTTTTCATAGTAAAGAATGGATGTTTCACAGCTGTCTTGTTCCTGTGTAAAAGCATCGCCTGTGTTCACGCATTCATAACCGCCGTAGCAGACTGCGACAGTCTCAGTGACATCCACGCTGTCCGTAATTAAGAACAGTACGTAGGATACAGCCGTGATTATTATAGGCACCGCTTTGGTTATTTTTAGCTTGTAAAAATTCTGAACACCAGTTTTACCAATCTTGCTGATTCCGTAAGCCATTATGTAAAACCAGGAAAATACACATATCAACGGGGCAAAAATAAAATATCTGATAATAGGTCTGGCATAGAAAGATTGTTTCAGTTGATTGTCAGCTCTTTTGATATCCCTTCCTATGAGATAGGCGATAAATATATGGATAGCCGTAAATATAACCAGAAAAAAGGATACATTCATGACTGCCATGTATTTGCCGTATTTGGTGGTACATATTAATATTAAAAGTATTTTGTATATAATCAGAATGGCGACAATTATCAGAGGTGATGCCATAATCAGATGAAATAGGGATATGTATTTTTCAAAAAAGAATTTTTTATCACCGGAGTTTTCTGAAGCTTGACTGTCACTGGATTCATTCGGCATCTCATTAACTGAGATACCGGTCGCTTTATTTATGGTATCTGATTCTGTATTTTGAACAGGGGATACGTTATTAACGTTTTCTCCGCTACTGTTTATTTTTTGATCATTTTCCATAACACACCTCCACATAACTAAATACAAGCTGAAGATTAAGTCATCCCAAAAAAGAGATCTGAGGTATAACATTTCAGAGAACCGACCCTGAATAAGGAAATCAGATACGTCTAAATTTCTGTTTCCGGTTACTGCGGTTACAGGTTCTTTCGTCAGAAAAAATCATTATCCGTATTTATACGTACATTCATTTCTGAGAATGTCTGAATAATTGCCATAACCGCCTGATCATTACCCCGCGGATATCATGCGGACAGTAGGTAAATCACGAAATTTTGGTGTATTTAAAATTCAGTGTATGAATTCAGTATAGGTGTGAAATATGAATACGGGTCGCCTGAGAGGCGACATCGTATAATAATTAGATTTTTGTCTCAAAAATGAGCGGAAAAATATTTACGGAACCCAAGAAATCACAAATTGAAATAGAAAAAGCATATCAGAATATCATAAAGGATAATGAACTTTTGATAGGACTAAAATTCGTAAAGAACAGTCATAGAGATGTTTACGACTGTACAGCAAATGAAGAAATGACAACTCAAATCAAAGTAATTATAGATTATTGTAAAGCTACTAAAATAAACATTTTGAATGTTTTGGAAGTTTACTTTGGAATCATCTGGAAGGTATATGCAACCACGCTTTATATCCTACTACAACTGGTAAAGTTGAAGGTAACAATAATATGATCAAAACCCCAAGAAGACACTATTTTATCCTTGATGATGACTATCTTTTCTTAAAAATTATGAACGAATCAAGAAGGCGATCTGGTTGAAAATATTTATTGAGCCAACTTTCATCCTGATATTTCTTGAATTGCAAGATTTTTTGGGCTCAATCATTAATTTTATGTGATCACTGATTTCTGACATACTTCTTCCTGCTTATATCAATAACTTTAAGGAAGACGTATTCAAAGTGATTGCCCCGGAAATATTAGAAAGGATTACTCAACCAATGATATACAGACAATACATTAGATGAATAAAACTCTCCGATACCGGATTAGCGGTGACGTTTGACTGTGATATTATGAGGTTTCTGGACAGTGAGATGTGGACCGGATTTTGTTTGCTCCGGTCCTTTTAAATTAAATAAAAAAACAAAATCCGGACCGGAGTTCAATCCGGTACCGGAATAAAAGGCTTCTGCAATACTTAAAAAGATGGTTACTGACCGGTAACTTCCGGAGGAAGAGCCGGCATAGGAACTCTCTTTTCCACAGTCATTTCTCCACCGTCCGCCTGTGGCACCACCTTCATAATCTTGAATTCGGTAATATTATAATTGCCGTTTTCCATAGCGAATTTACATATGAATGACAGTTCTTCACCTGAATCCTTGTTTTCAGCAGTTCCGACATAGGTGAAGGTCGGGATGTTTTCACTGTTCATTCCCTCACGTCTATCGGTGACTGTCGGCTCAAAGCCATCTCCGAGTCTCAGGCTTACCATAAGCATACAGTGACCTTCGGCAATTTTGATGTCCTTTTCCATTGTGAGCTTTGCCGGTACTTCATCTGCTACTGTCGGGGAGAACATACCGCAGGATACGGTCAGAATGAGGCCTGATAAAAGTGTCTTGATAAATTTACTGTTCATAATGCTGTTCCATTTCAGTAAGTATGTTTTTAATTATTTCCAGTCTTTTTTCGGCTTCAGCAGAACTGTTGACGATACGCAGTTTTGAGGTTCCCTCCAAACGGAAGGTATCGCTGTGTTCTATGACCAGAGAACGGAGATAATCAAAGTTAACGTGTATTCTATCACCAAATTCAATGGAGCCGTATTTACTGTTCATTTCAATGGCGTTTATTCCCAGTTTCTGAGACGTAAGTTTGAGTTTGTTAACAGTGATTACATTATTTGCTTCAGGTTTAAGCGGTCCGTAGCGGTCAATTATTTCCGCCTTGATGTCATCTATTTCATCGTAATTTTTACATGATGCCAGTCTTTTATAGAGTTGCAGACGGCTGCTGATGTCAAAAATGTAGTTTTCCGGGAACAGAGTTGGTATGTGCAGTTCGATAGTTACCTCGTGACGGCTCATATTCTCAAGGTTCGGTATTTTTCCCTGTTTAAGCTGTTCAACAGCGGCATCAAGCATATCCATGTAGAGGTTGAAGCCGATATCCTCAATCTGTCCGGACTGTTCTGAACCGAGAATTTCACCGGCTCCCCTTATTTCCAGATCCTGATTTGCCAGAATAAATCCTGAGCCAAGTTCTTCTAAAGAGGCGATGGCTTCGAGTCTCTTTTTGGCATCATTGCTGAGAGTGCTTGGAGGCGGTGTCAGCAGGTAGGCATATGCCTGATGATGGGAACGTCCGACACGGCCGCGTAACTGGTGGAGCTGAGCAAGACCGAAGAGATCGGCCCTCTCGATAATAATGGTGTTTGCCCCCGGAACATCCAGACCGGTTTCAATGATGGTGGAGCAGATAAGCAGATTGATTTTCTGCCTGTAGAAGTCATGCATGATTCTGGAAAGCTCTCTCTGGGGCATCTGGGCATGAGCTATGGCTATGCGTGCCTCCGGAAGCAGTTCTTTTAAATGTTCGGCAGTGCTGTTTATGGTACTTACATCATTATGCAGATAATAGCACTGTCCTCCGCGTTTGAGCTCTCTCTGTATTGCCTCTGTTACAATGCCGTCACCGGCTTCATTAACAAAGGTTTTTACAGCCAGACGCTTAGCCGGAGGGGTGGCGATTATGGATAAATCGCGGATACCGCTAAGAGACATGTTAAGTGTTCGCGGTATAGGAGTGGCTGTCATGGTGAGGATATCTATCTCTGAGCGCAGTGATTTGATTTTTTCCTTCTGACTTACCCCGAAACGGTGCTCCTCGTCGATAATCAGCAGACCGAGATTCGGATAGCTGATGGATTTGTTGAGCAGTTTATGAGTGCCGATGATAATATCAACCTTGCCTTCGGAAATACGGCTGATGATATTTTTTTCCTCTTTGGCACTGTTAAAACGGCTTAGACACTCAATAACAATCGGTGTGCGGGCGAAACGATCCCTGAAGCTTTCATAATGCTGATCCGCAAGTATGGTTGTTGGAACCAGAATCACCACCTGTTTGCCGGCACAGGCGGCAATGTAGGCAGCCCGCATGGCTACCTCGGTTTTTCCGAAGCCTACGTCTCCGCATATTAATCTGTCCATCGGTTTATCCGAGGTCATGTCCTCAATCACCGCATCGATAGCTTTCTGCTGATCGTCTGTCGGGTCAAATTTGAATTCTGAGGCAAATGCGGCATACTCATCACGGTTCAGCGGATATTTATAGCCTTTTTTGAGACTGCGGCTGGCGTATATTTCCAGCAGGGAGGCGGCAATGTCTTTTATTTTTGAGGCTGCCTTGTCTCTGGCTTTTTTCCATTTGTCAGAGCCTAGAATACTCAGCTTGACGTTTTCAGCTCCGCTGTATCTTGAGAGCAGGTACAGAGAAGTGATTGGAACATACATTTTGGCGTTGTTGGCATACTTTACGGATACGAAATCCATTTTGACGCCGTCAATGGTAAGTACTGAGAGACCGTCATATTCTCCTATACCGTACTGTTCGTGAACCACTTTATCCCCAAGCTTTAATTCTGCCAGGTTCTTGATAATGGCGTCCTGATTGAAATTACTGTTGCGGACGGTACGGCGTTTTCTCTGGATTCCGGTTCCGGCAACACCGAATATATCATTTTCGGAGATAATGGCAAAATGCTCATTAATGACTGCTCCGGAAATGAAAGGGGCGACGGTGACGGCCATTTTGACATCAGAATGCCGGAATTCGGCAAAATCCGTACACTCCTCATATTTGAGTTTTTTGTGCAGTAAATCGTAGACGATGGATTTACGCCCCTCGGAATCTACGGTCAGCAGTATTCTGCCCTTGAAGTTTTCAACAAAATCAAGCAGTCTGGCAAAAGGTTCGGCTTTGGTATGATCAGCCGCTATCGGCGGCAGGTGGGTGCAGCCGGCATTAGTAGCATTTTTAGGGGCGGCCTCCTGATTAACATACAGGTGATAGTTTTTAAAGCTGTTGATTTCGGCTCTCAGGGAGATGATGTCTGTAAAGAGCATTTCCGGGCTTAAGCTCGGGTGGAGCGGATAGTCAATGAATCTTCCTGCTCTGTCTGTAATGTCCTTGTAGAAACTCTCGCCGACAGAGGTGATATCCTCCATAACAATTACCCTGGCCTGTTTCGGCAGATATGAAAGCAGGGTGACGGTATCCTCTTCGAAGAAGAGCGGAAGATAGTATTCTATGCCTGAAGGTATCTGGTGTTTACTGATACTTTGATATATATGGTGCTCCGGAAGATTCCGGTTATTGAAATGCTGCCGGTATTTAGTTCTGAATGTGGTGATGGAGTTTTCATCAAACGGGAATTCGTGTGCCGGAAGCATTTTTATTTCATCAACTTTTTTCACTGAACGCTGGGTTTCAATGTCAAAGATGCTGATGCTGTCGATTTCATTGTCGAAAAAATCTATTCTGTAAGGATGGTTACTGCCCATGGGATAGAGATCAATAATTGATCCTCTGGTGGAGAACTCTCCGTGCTCGAGCACCTGCTGAACGGAGTAGTAACCTGCTGATATGAGTTTTTCCTTAAGGGACTGGATATCTATGCTGTCACCTTTTTTCATGATAAAGGTGTTTTGTAGAATAAAGTTTAAAGGCGGTAGCCTGCCCATCAGGGTTGTGGCGGAGACAATCACTGTGATTCCCTTGTGACAGGTAAGCTGGTACATTATCTCCAGTCGGCGGGATATGATGTCCTTGTGCGGAGAGAAGCTGTCATAGGGGAGTGTTTCCAGATCCGGAAAATACCAGACTTTCTCCTTTCCCAGGAGATAAATAAGATCCTGCTCGAGATTAAGCGCCTCCTGAACATCTGAGGTTACGATCAGGGTGTTTTCCTCACATCCGGTAATTATCTGCTGAATCAGTAAAGAACATGTACCTGAGGTGATTCCTTTAATGTTTTTTTTGCTTGTATTATTGGTGAATTCCAGATTGATATCGAAAATATTCTCCATGATTATACCTGCGTACTGGTTCTTTACAATTATATATAAATCTGTATGTCCGGCTGTCGTCCTTTTGTGAATGCGACGTCAGAGACTTTTCCGGCAGTTTCGGGGAAAATGCTCAATGTAATCAGGACAGACTGCTTACTCAGGCTTCAATGCCTGATCCTGAAATGATAATTCTGTGGACTGCCGAGCGCTATTGTACCATCTATCATCGTTATTTGTTATCGTAGAGAAGGTTTAACATCTTTATTTCCTGTGCAGAAAGGTATCTTTTACAGGAATTATGTTTTGACAAAGCTTCGATAAATAATTTATCAGACTGATGCTTTGGCTGTATAATTCTGCCGGAGCAGAAAGACCGTGGAAGTATCTCCCCGTGAGTTTCGCGGTATTTATTTAATTATTTTTTTCTGGTGACCGGCATATTATGAGTAACAGAGAACTACCCGTTTTGAATGTAACTACCGGAGTACTTTTCCGGAACGGCAGATTTTTCTGCGGCAGAAGAGCTGCCAACCTGTCCATGGCAGGAAAATGGGAGTTTCCCGGCGGCAAAATAGAACCCGGTGAGACTCCGGAGAAATGTGTAGTCAGGGAGCTCTATGAGGAGCTGGGGGTAAAGGCCTCGGTTATTAAATTTCTTACGGTGGTTGAGCATGATTATGAGGATTTCCGGATAAGGCTTTATGTTTTTATCTGTCATCCTGATGAAGGTGAGCCTGAATCTCACGAACACACAGAACAGCAGTGGCTTACCTATGAGGAACTTATGAAACTGCCATGGGATGAATGTGATATCCAGTTTGTCAGACTTTTAAAAAACTGGCAGGACTGATTTGTCTCATTAACACTTTTTCGAATTACAGGACTATAAGCTTCTCATAAAACATGAAAATAAAAAAACTTTCCCGAATACCGGGAAAGTTTTTTATGATTGTTATTCTGTTAATGATAATTACATACGTCTTATCGTACCTGAAATAACTGATATCACCTCAAATAATTGATATTAGTAGCCCTGCTGACGTAATTCCTCAAAATGTTCGCATCCGTGAATTGCACCGATGTTACACGCCTTTCTGAAATATGTTTTGGCGGTTCCGAGATCCTGGGTTACTCCGCTGCCGTTGGCAAAGGCTGTTGCCATATTCATGCAGCTTTCTTCATTCTTTAAGTTACATCCTCTGTCATAAAAGGCGTACGCTGTTACGAAATCCTGGGGGACTCCAAGTCCTTTTTCATAGGAATGACCTATGTTGGCACAGCCGGAACCTACTTTGAGGTCGCAGGCCTTTTCATAGTAGGCATTGGCCTTTTCATAGTTGTTCGGGGTTGTTCCTTTTCCCTGAATATTGGCTATACCCAGATTAAAACAGGCGGATCCTTCACCAAGACTGCATGCTGTTTCAAAGTAGTTGTTGGCAAGACGGTAGTCTTGCTTTACGCCTCTGCCGTTATCAAACATGACACCGGCATTAAAACAGCCGATACCGTCCTTCAGATCACATGCATGGTTGTATAAAGACAGAGCTTTGATAAAATCCTGGTCCATTCCACGGCCTTCCTCCATGGAGACTCCGAGGCTGACACATCCGTCCGGGATGTCAAGTGTACATGCCTTCTCATAGTAGGCATTGGCTTTATGGTAGTCCTTCATAACCCCGTCTGAATTGACGTAGTTGCTGCCGAGATTGAAACAAGCCTCCCCGTTGTTGAGGTTGCATGCCTTTTCATAATATGAATTTGCTATCTGTAAATCCTTTTGGACACCTCTGCCGTTAGCGTATGACACTCCTAAATTAAAACAGCCGGTACCATTGGATTGTTCGCATGCCTTTTGGAAGCTGACATTTGCCTTATTGATGTCGGGTGCAGTCGACTTTCCTTCAAGATAGATATGCCCAAGTTCGGTACAGATAATACCATCGCCCTGATTACACATTTGATCGTATAGACTTATTTTTTCATCTGCCCCAGAATTACCTACACTGCAGCCGCTTATGCAACCGGCCATTACAAATGTCGCGGACAATCCCATAAGTCCAGTAAAGGTGAATTTCATGTGAAGACTCCTCTATTTTTGTTTGCTTTTTTTGTTGATGTATTAACATTTTTGTAAAAATTTTTAATTTTTTTAATATGATTTTTACAAATTAACAAGTATAACGTAAATATAACAATTTTTGGAATTTTATGTAAAAAAAGATGCCTTTGTTATATTTCTGAATTAATAATGTTAAAAGAATGTTAAATAAAAACTTATTTATAATTTAAAAAGAGTTTTTGATGACATTTCCGAGAAACTGCCGGAACTGAAAATACAGCACAGAAGACAGCATTTGATAAATAATGGAAAAGATGAAAAAAAGGAAAAAGAAAGAAAAAAAGCAGAATGGAAGAAAAAAAGAAAGGTTCCGTTTTACGGAACCTTTTCTGCTAATGTTTATGTTAAGACTGCTGTTTTGTCTGTCTTAACAACTTTCTGAAACCAGAGTATTAGGATTTTTTCATGGCATCGAAGAAATCTTCATTAGTCTTGGTCATGGCGAGATGCTGAATCAGGAATTCTGTTCCCTTTGATTCATCCTCATCGTTTGAATTCATGCTGTTGATGAATTTACGGATAATCCACATTTTTGAAAGTTCATCCTGAGAGGTCAGCAGTTCATCGTGACGGGTACTTGAGCGGTTGACACTGATTGCAGGGAAAATGCGCTTTTCAGCAAGTTTGCGAACCAGGTGAAGTTCCATGTTACCGGTACCTTTGAATTCCTCATAGATTACGTCATCCATTTTTGAACCGGTTTCGATAAGTGCTGTACCGATGATAGTGAGAGAACCGCCTTCTTCAATATTTCTGGCAGCACCGAACAGGGCTTTCGGTCCCTGAAGAGCGCCGGCATCCACACCACCTGTGAGCACACGGCCTGATGATTCCTTGGTGATGTTGTACGCTCTGGCAAGACGGGTAATGGAGTCGAGAAGGATAACCACGTCATGCTTGTGTTCAACAAGACGCTTGGCCTTTTCAATGACCATTTCAGCAACCTGAACGTGTCTCTTAGGATCTTCGTCAAAGGTTGAGGCAAATACTTCACCCTGAACCATGCGCTGCATTTCAGTAACTTCTTCAGGACGTTCATCGATAAGCAGAACGATTAAATCACATTCAGGATTGTTGGCATGAATACTCTGGGCAATATTCTGGAGAATCATGGTTTTACCGGCTTTCGGAGGTGCAACAATCAGACCGCGCTGACCTTTACCAATAGGTGAGAGCAAATCGATGGTTCTGGCAGTGATATCTTCAGTAGATCCGTTACCTCTTTCAAGTCTAAGTCTTTCATTAGGATGAATAGGGGTAAGATTTTCAAAAAGGATCTTATGCTTGTTTACAGCAGGATCTTCCTGGTTGATGGTATCGGCTCTGAGAAGAGCAAAGTATTTTTCGTTATCTGCCTTTGGAGGTTTGATTTTACCGAATACGGTATCACCGTTTCTCAGATTTGATTTTCTGATCTGGCTCTGAGATACATAAATATCGATAGGACTAGGCTGGTATGAACAGTCTGCATCACGCAGGAAGCCGTAACCGCCTTTTTCACCTTCAATAATCTGCAGTACACCTTCACCGAAGATATCCTCTCCGTTTTTAGCCTTGGCACGGAGAATGTTATAAATGATATCCTTTCTTGACATGCGGGCGAGGTTTTCCAACCCCATTTCTTCGCCCATGCTGATAAGGTCAGCTATTTGTATTTTTTTTAGATCTGATAAATTCATAGAATTTTGAAGACTTAGTTGAAATTACTACGTGCCCTTACAGTTTACACAATACAGCTAAAACGGATGTAAAAGCGACATTCAGTACATATTGAATAGAAGTACCGGAGATGATTCATACAGAAAAACATTAGGCATACGTACAGAAATCATGCAATGCTGAATTATGCAGAAGGGCTGTGAAAAGAATGCCGAATGCATCGGAAAATGAAAAACTGGATTATTCAATATGTGATTATGATTATGGATAAAGTTTTATTAGATAACCTATCCTGTAATCATGCTCAAATTTACCATTATGTTGAACTTTTGTCTAATACTTTTTATATTACATCTCAAAAAATCGCATGACAATTTTTAAATTTTAAAATTAAAAATTATATCTATTTGGGGTATAATCCTGTTCCGTACCCGCCGGAATGGATAAAAAAAAGGTGTTATATTCACTTTAATACCATACTGTGAAAAAAGTTCTGACAGTCGCCGGAATCATTTTTTCAGAACGGCGTAAAGGTTCCGGTCCTGTGTTAAAACGGCGTACCGGCTGCTGATGAAACATGAGAGAGATATTAACGATGATTGGTTCATTGAGAGGAAAGCTTTTAGAAAAAAACGCTCCGGAAGTGTTGATCGAAGTTAACGGAGTAGGTTATGAACTGGCTATGCCGATGAGCAGCTTCTACGATTTACCGGCTGTAGGCGGAGAGGTTTTTGTATATACCTGTTTTGTTGTAAGAGAGGATGCCCAGCTTCTTTTCGGTTTTACCAGCAAGGAATCCAAGATTCTTTTCAAAGAGCTTATCAAGGTCAGCGGCATAGGTCCGAAGACAGCTCTTGCCATCCTCTCATCTTTCAGTCCCGGTCAGTTTGTCAGCGCAGTGAAAAATGACAGCATAAATTCCATTGTCAAGGTGCCGGGTATCGGTAAAAAGACAGCTGAAAGGCTCGTTATTGAAATAAAGGACAGGGTAAGCAGCTGGAAGATTAATGATAACGGTACGGTAAGCGAAGACAAAGACAGTACAGCATCCGGAACAGATTCAGGGGTATCCGAGCTTATTATGGATTCCGACGTGGAAAGTCAGGCGGTGCAGGCTCTGGTGGCTCTCGGATACAAACCGAATCAGGCTGCCTCATCAGTACACAAGCTATATAAGGATGGTATGACTGTTCAGGATGTAATTAAGAATGCCTTGAAGAGCATATGATAAAATGTCCTTCCGTCCGGAGTTTTGGCGTACCTGACTGCGTATAATGACAACAGCCTGTCTCAGGTATGTCTGTTCCTTAAACTTGATAAAGATTTTATATTTTTAGTTTAATTATGTATTCATCTATATTTTTTAATATAATGTTTTGAAAATTTAATAGAATCTTGATGTTTTGTCAGGTGTTAGATTAGAAGAGTACAGAAAACCAGAAAGGCCCGGATGCGGTACGGAAGACATTGCGGAACTTCCATATGTGTGAAAAGCGGATTAAAGAATCTATAACAGCATGGAAAAGAGAATTCATAAAGGGAGTACAGGCGGTTCTGATCTCAGATGTACAGAAGACCGGTTATTGTTCCCGTGATTAAAAGGTAAAAATAAAATGGCAATAGAACCTGACAGACTGGTAAGCACCTCGTCCGGAGGAATGGAGGAGGAAAGTATCGACAGGGCTCTCCGTCCTAAAAAGCTAAGAGATTATGTAGGGCAGAAGGATATGCGCGAACAGCTTGAAATATCCATAGCTGCCGCCAGAAAACGTCGTGAACCGCTGGATCATACACTGATTTTCGGGCCTCCTGGACTGGGGAAAACCACCATTGCAAAAATAATTGCCAATGAAATGGGGGTGAATATTATTGAAACCTCCGGTCCTGTGCTGGAGAAGAAAGCCGATCTCGCTGCACTGCTCACTAAACTTGAAGAAAATGATGTTCTGTTTATTGACGAAATACATCGTCTCAATCCGATTATTGAGGAGTTTCTTTATCCGGTAATGGAGGATTATCAGGCGGATATCATTATCGGTGAAGGACCGTCAGCCGCTTCCATTAAGCTTGATATCGCCCCGTTTACGCTGATAGGAGCAACTACCAAGGCCGGTTCTCTCACTTCGCCACTCCATGACCGCTTCGGTATAGTTCACCGTCTTCAGTATTATGATACAGATGATTTAACCAAAATTGTCCAGCGATCTGCGAGTGTTCTCGGTCTGGAGCTTCATGAGGACGGGGCCAGGGAAATAGCCTGCCGCAGCAGAGGAACCCCGCGTATAGCCAACCGCCTGTTAAGAAGAGTAAGGGATTATGCGGATGTTAAGAACAACGGAGTGATCACCAGAGACGTTGCCTCTCTTTCACTTGAGATGCTGAAGATAGACGACTGTGGCTTCGATGATTTGGATAGACGTTATTTAAGGACTATTATTGACAGATTCAACGGCGGTCCGGTGGGTGTAGACACACTGGCTGCAATACTGGGTGAAGACAGGGACACTCTCGAGGATGTTCTGGAACCGTACATGATGCAGGAGGGGTATATTCAGAGAACCCCTAGGGGCAGAACAGCAACCAGAGAGACTTACGATTATTTTGACATGGAGATGCCGGCAGATGAGTGAAGTATTTAATTTTAATGTGAGAGTATATTATGAGGATACAGATGCCGGCGGAGTAGTGTATAATGCGAACTACGTTAAGTTTTTGGAAAGAGCAAGAACAGAATGGCTCAGGCACAAAGGCGTAGAACAGAGGGCTCTGCTGGAGCAGGGCGTTGGTCTTGTCGTCGCCAGTATGAATGTGGAGTTCAGAAAGGGCGCCAGACTTGACGATGAACTTATTGTCAGTTCGGTGCTTGATTCCATGAAAGGTGCATCTGCAGTTTTCAATCAGGAAATTACAGACAAAGACGGAAATGTTTATATTACGGCACAGGTGAAGATTGCCTGTGTAGATTTAAAGAAAATGCGTCCGGTAATGTTTCCTCCGGTACTTAAAGAGGTTTTCTGCAAGTGAATGAAGTAACAGAAGTTGTTGGCCAAGAGACAGCCAAGGTTATGTCAGACGGTAATCTGTCAATTACCCAGCTTATTGTTGATGCCAGTCCGCTGGTGCAGGGTGTTATGCTGTTCCTGCTGCTGCTCAGTGTAATAAGCTGGACAGTGATTATACAGCGCGGCAGATATCTGAGTTACTGCAGTCGTATGGCCAAGCAGTTTGAAAATGAATTCTGGGGGAATATCGACCTTAATCAGCTGTATCAGAACTGCAAGAGTAAAAAATCGCTTTCCGCCATGGAAAAGATTTTTACCGCAGGTTTTACAGAGTTTGCCAGAATGCACAAGCAGGGTGTAAAAAACAAGGATACACTGATGGACGGTACCTACCGGGCTATGAAGGTATCGTGCTCAAGAGAGATTGAATCACTAGAAAACCATCTTCCTACACTGGCGACCATCGGTTCAATAAGTCCGTACATAGGTCTGTTCGGTACAGTATGGGGTATTATGAGTGCGTTTATAGCTCTTTCTGCTGTAAAGAATGCAACTCTGGCGATGGTGGCACCTCCGATTGCGGAAGCTCTGATTGCGACAGCGATGGGTCTTTTTGCCGCTATTCCAGCTGTTCTTTTCTACAACAGATATGCAACAAAAGTGGAAAAGCTGGAAAATCAGTATCTTAATTTTATAGATGAGTTTTCAACTATTCTGAACAGAAATACTGCAGCCTCCAATGCGGGCAATCAACAGTAGCAGAAGCGGAGCATCAGTATGAGAAGAAGTAGATCCAAAAACAGACCGGTTGCAGAAATCAATGTGGTTCCCTACATTGACGTAATGATGGTGCTTCTGGTTATTTTTATTGCCACTGCCCCGGTTGTTATGCAGGGGGTTACAGTGGATTTGCCTCAGGCAGAATCAGAAAAGATGAGTGAGGATCTTAAGACCCCCATAGTCTGCACGGCAGATGCCAACGGCAGATATTTTGTTGATCTGGGGGATTCTCATACCGAAGTTCGCGAACTTAATGAGTTAACAGCGCTGGTGTCTGATTATTTGATGACCAGACCTGGCAGTCCGGTGGTGGTTCAGGGCGATGCCAAAGCATCATACGACAGTGTCGTACAGCTTATGAACGCCCTTAAAAAGGCCGGGGTTGAAAGCGTTGGATTGGTAACTCAGCCTATCGGCAACTGAGCCGGTAGCAGGATGAGCAGCATACAGGTATAGACAGTGAAATCAAATTTAACTCTGGCGGTCACGGCATCAGTGCTTTTGCACGGATTGTTATTTTTGATATTATTTGTGGGATTCGGTTGTACCCGCGAAGAGAAGACGCCGCCGGCAAAAAGTTTAATTCATGCCACGGTAATCAGCCCGAGCCAGCTTCCCGGAAATAAGAGAGGAAGCAGACGTGCCAGTGAGATAGCTGAAGCTAAAAAACATGCGGCTGAAGAAGCCCGTCGTAGAGAGCTTGAACAGAAAAAGGCTGAAGAGGCTAAAAGACAGGCTGAAGAGCAGAAGCGTATTGCCGATATAAAGCGTATTGAGGAACAGAGGAAGGCTGAAGAAGCTAAGAAGCAGGCTGAAGAACAGAAGAAGGTCGAGGAAGCTAAAAAACAGGCTGAGGAACAGAAGAAGGCCGAGGAAGCTAAAAAACAGGCTGAGGAACAGAAAAAGGCTGAAGAGGCTAAAAAGCAGGTCGAGGAACAGAAGAAGGCCGAGGAAGCTAAAAAACAGGCTGAAGAACAGAGAAAGGCTGAAGAGGCTAAGAAAAAGCTTGCTTTAGAAAAGAAGAAAAAGGAAGAAGAGGCCAAGAAGAAGGCCGAAGAGGAAAAGCGCAAGGCCGAGGAGGCTAAGAAGAAGGCTGCTGAGGAAAAGCGCAAGGCCGAGGAGGCTAAGAAGAAGGCCGAAGAGGAGAAGCGCAAGGCCGAGGAGGCTAAGAAGAAGGCTGAAGAGGAGAAGCGTAAGGCTGAAGAGGCTAAGAAGAAGGCCGAAGAGGAGAAGCGCAAGGCTGAAGAGGCCAAGAAGAAGGCTGAAGAGGAGAAGCGCAAGGCTGAGGAAGCTAAAAAGAAAGCCGAAGAGGACAAACGACGGGCTGCTGAGGCTAAGCAGAAAGCTGAGGCTGAAAGACAGAAAAAACTGGCTCAGCAGGCTGAAGATGATCTCTTCAAGGAACTTGGTGACGGTGATGACGATGTCCGTTCAGGCGGCGGAAGTCCTAACGGCGCAGATAACAGTAAGGAAATTCAGTACGGCGAACAGGTGAGAAGTCTTATTGAACGGTACTGGCACGTGGACCGTTCCATGAAGGGGAAAAAGGGTGTGGTGACTCTGAATATTGATCTTAATGGTAAGATTTTAAGCAAGAGCTGCAGCGGTGACGCTAATGTTTGTGCAGCGTCGCTGAGAGCTGTTTCAGTAATCGGTTCTCTGCCTAAGCCTCCGTCAGCAGAATGCCTTAAGATGAATTTAACCATGAAACCGCAGATTTAACCGGAACATTTCTCCTGAATACAGAGATGCCGGTAAAGTTCCGGAAATAACCGAGACATTGCGGTTCGCCATACGGGGCGGATTGTAGTTTTTTATATTTTTGCAAGTCGGTTCCTTGATGAATACAGAAACCGGAAAGACAAAGGACAGCAGATGAATTTATTAAAAGGAATAGCCGGAGCAGTGCTGGCATGCGTATGTGTCAATGCCCACGCAGAATTGAATCTTGAAATCACCGGCGGTATTGATTCAGGCAGAAAGATAACTATTGTTCCGTTCGGAGGACAGAATCTGTCATCAGTTAATTTATCCGACATTGTCAGAAATGACCTCTCAAGAACAGGAATATTCGCACCTTCCACCAATAAGAATTTCCGATCACTGCCACATCGTGCAGAGGAGGTCAGAGCTGCCGATTTTGAAGTCGGTACTGAAGCTGTGGTTGTGGGTGAAATAAGTGCCGGAAGTGGCGGTAAGTTTGTTGTTAACTATACCGTGTCTGAACTGGTGGGGTCAGAGGCCCGTAAAAAATTCGGTTTCCGTGCTGAGGTTCCGGCTTCAAAAATGCGTGAATATGCTCATATTATAAGTGATGCTATTTTTGAGAAGCTTACAGGTATAAAAGGGGCCTTCAACACTAAGATTGCGTATATCAGAACGCTGTTCGGCTCAAAGTATCCGTATGAATTGTGCATATCTGATTATGACGGGGCTAATGAAGTTCGTCTTCTGGTTTCCACACAGCCTCTGATGAGTCCTAACTGGTCACCGGACGGCAGACATGTCGCCTATGTATCATTCCAGAACCGCAGGGCTGAGATATATTCAATAGACGTCAGCACCAAGAATATTACCAAGATAACCTCTCTTCCAGGTTTAAACAGTAATCCTAAATGGTCTCCTGACGGACAGAGAATGGCTATGGTTCTCTCCAAGGACGGAAATCCTGAGATATATGTTCTCAATCTGGCTACCAAAGGTCTTTCACGTATAACCAACAATCCGGCAATTGATACTGAACCTGCCTGGACTGCTTCCGGTGATGGTCTCTACTTTGTCTCAGAAAGAGGCGGCAGAGCACAGATATACAAGTACAGCATGAATTCCGGCAGTGTCAGCAAGGTGACCGGTCACGGCAGCAAAAATCTGTCTCCGGCAGCTATGCCTGACGGTTCAGGACTGGTTATGATAAGTCAGAACGGCGGTTTCTCTGTAGGCAGACAGGATAACAACGGCGGTTTTTACTCATTATCTAATACCGGACTTGATGAGTCTCCAAGCGTTGCACCTAACGGAACAATGATTATATACAGTACCGTAAGCGGCGGCAGAAAGGGACTTACCATTGTTTCATCCGACGGCAGAAGTAAGACTCAGCTTGATAAGGGCAGAGGTGAAATGTCCCAGCCTTCATGGTCTTATTTTCTCCGTAAATAGGTAAGGTTATGGCAGCAGATTGCAAAGGCTTTATTCTCAGAACGTATATCTGCTGTCTATTAAGGATTATTTAAGTAATAAAGATTTAACAGCGTAGAAAAAAGGTAAAGAAAAATGTTTAAGAATTTTTTTAAGTACGTAATGCTCGGGGCTTTTGTTGTAGTATTAAACGGCTGTGCCACAAGTGATCGCAATAATGCTTTGGTTGAAGATCCATTAAACGGTGACGGTACAGACAGCGGAGTTCTTGAAGACGGCGCAATTATCGTCGGAGAGAATTACGATTCATACAATGACGGTCTGCATCTTACTGATGTACAGAGGGCGAAGCTTCAGGCGTTAAAGCAGGATTCTACAATATACTTCTCCTATGACAGTGACGCCATTCCGTCAAACTATGTGTCATTACTGCAGGCTCACGCCGATTTTCTGGTGAGTGCTCCGCAGGTTAAAATTATTGTTGAAGGTCATACAGACGAACGCGGTACCCCTGAATATAATATTGCCCTCGGTGAACGCCGTGCCCGTTCTGTTGCCCGTTATCTTTTGAATCTCGGTGTTACTCCGGATCAGATTTCCATTGTGAGTTACGGTGAGGAAAAGCCTCAGAATTTCGGTCATGGTGAAAGTGCCTGGTCAAAGAACCGCCGAGCAGTAATTTCTTATTAATTTTTTAACGTAACGGTATTTTTCCGGTCAGATGACAGAAAAATACCGTTTTGCGATTATAAGCCTGAATGTCATTTGACAAAGGAACAAGGCCTTTTAAACCGGCAGTCTGCACTTTTATTATTCATCTGCATTCAGATGTACGGCGGAACGGGATGTTTTTCCGGACTGCAGTCTGCAAGGTTATACAGTCTCGGGTGAATGTATGACCGGAATAGTTCTTTGTAGTAATTTTCTCCAGTGTTTTTCCAAGTCCCAGTAATGTGTACTGAATGAATCCGGAGTATAAATTACAGGAAGGTATCAACCGGTATATGGAATAAGCGGATGTCCTGTTTTTACGGTGAGGCAGTTTATTTTAGTATATTTTTATCAGACTTCTGAATAGGAAAGGTTTCATGTTAAAGAAAATTTCTGTGGTTATCGGTCTGCTGGCAAGTGTGCCGGTTTATGCCGATTCTATCGAAACTCTTCAGCACCAGCTTAGGGCAAGAGATGCGGCAATTCTGGATATGCAGAACAGAATTGATGTTAATGAGAGAACAATTCGCAGTCTGCAGGGGGAAATGGATGACCTGAAGATGAAGGTCAACAGCCTTGAAAAAATGCTTGCTGACAGCATGGCTCAAGAAAAAATCCGTGCCGAGGCTACAGCTTCAGCCGCTAAAGCATCTCAGGCTGCTAATACTAATAATGAGTCCCGGACAGATACCGTTACCATATCCAAGGATAAACAGCCGTCAGTGAAGGAGCAGGATCCTGTATCCAAAGGAAGTCAGAAGAAGAGTTCAAGCTCGGCAGCCATAAGCAGTGAAGAGCAGAGAAAATATGATCTGGCGTTTGCCAAGGTCAGCAGTAATGATTTTTCCGGAGCAAAAACCGCATTTAACAGCTTTATTGAGGAATATTCTGATTCCAAGCTGGTGCCTAACTGTTATTACTGGATGGGACAGATGGCCCTAAAGCAGAACCGTTATGACGAAGCTAAACAGAATTTTCTGAAGGTAACCCAGTACCCTGATTCATCGAAGCGGGCTGATTCCATCTTTAAACTTGGACAGGTGGCTCAAAAGTCCAAGGATAACGAAAAGGCTAAAAAATTCTACCAGCTGGTAATTAAGAGTTATCCAAATACCACTGAAGCTGTAATGGCATCAAGAGCTCTCGAATCACTAAAATAGTATATCGCTACTCTATAAGTGCCTGAATGCCTGTTCTTTTAATTAAAATACCGGTTAGACTATGCTTTGACCGGTATTTTTACGTTTCTAGGCAGAAGAATCTCCATTCGGTTCTTTTGCTGTGCATCTGATAATTCATCTGCTACCTTCAATTTTTTACGGTGTTGGCAGTGTGGAATTTTTTACTGCCGGAAGTTGTTTTTAATATATCAGAATGTGATAATAAAATTACCTGATTGATATATAGAAACATTTGATTTTGGTATATAAAGAGTTTGTGAGTAACTTTCTGCACATAACGTATAAACTGAACACATGTTTTCTTAAAATGTTTGTGATGTCCGTTATGCCTATCAGCATAAGGCAGATTATTTTGTAGTAAAGGTAAGGCAAAAATGATGAAATCCGCTCTCATTGTCTCTCTTGGTTTGATTATTCCGGTTCTGGCTGCATGTTCAGAGCAGGATGATGTTAATGAACTGCTGATTCTTCAGAACAAGGCTCTGGCGGAATCTGACTATGCTAAGGCTTCAGAATATGCAGAGAAGGCGTGTAAATTGAACAGTGGTATAGGCTGTTATACTTTCGGTGAAATTCTCGTTATTGGCGGTACTCCGGATTATGGCAAGGCGCGAGGCTACATGGAAAAAAGCTGTGAACTAAACTGTGCTGAGGGCTGTGTCGAGATAGGTGTAATGTATTTCAAGGGCCTTGATGTCGAACCTGATCAAAACAAGGCACTTCAATATTTCGACAAGTCATGTAATCTCAAACTTGATATGGGATGTTTTATGGCCGGCGCAGTTTACGAGCTGGGACAGGAGGTGGGGCAGAATCTGCAGAAAGCAGCGGATTATTACAGAAAGGCCTGTGATTTAAAATCCAGGGAAGGTTGTGAGGGTTTGGAGAGAATCCGGTAGACTGTCCGGGTGTAGCGTCAGTACCACTCCTGTGAGTTCACCTGAATAAAAACGCCTCCATAAGTTTGTTTAACTTTCTCGGACACTCCAAACTTACAGGTGGTTTACGTCAGGCTCTTTTTTATTATACCGGCAGTTTTGCAACTGTTTTAACATTTTTTAACGGCATGCCAGTCTGTAACCCGACATAAAAAGCATGTTTTACGGTTATTGGTATATTTATATTGTAGAATGTCTGTTTAAAATATGTTAATATTTTGTTAATACAATCACATAACATCTGTCCATAAAAAGTAAGGATGTGATGGTATTTAAAACAAGAAAATCTTAAAAAAATATAAAATAATAATAAAAAAGGTTGCAGAATGAAAAAGTTAAAATATTTAACTGTTTTTTTATGCACTGCCGGTCTGTATGGTTGTACCCCCACATTGGATACATCCTCTTTTGAAGCTGCGGAAACATCTATTTCAGATATCAGAAGGAGTCTGAAAGAGGACAAGCAGTTAAAGTTTGATAAAATTGTACGGTTTTATTCTCTCGGGGAAAGATATATGCTCTGTCCGACATGTCTTGCCAGGGAGTTTAATACCGCTACTAAAGAAAAAATACAGGGTCAGGCTCTGCAGAGAATCTCCAGATTCGATGGTATGTCATACGAAGAAATAGAAAAGTACTATGATGAGGACTATCCCAAGTTTGTTGTGAAACAGGAACAGGAACTGGCTAAACAGCGGAAAAGAAGAGAAGAGTTTATGAATCATTTCGATTTTTAGCTGCTGCAACTTAGATCGTTGAAGATTACTAAAAAACCTAACTGCCTATCTACAGTATATGATAACAGTTAGGTTTTTGCTTTTTGTACGGTTTATATAGTGATTAAAGTACTAAGAAATATGAATCACTGACTATACTGACTGAATAGAACTGACTGAATAGAGAAGCGGCTTCTGCAAAGATAATACCTGCCTACATCTGAAACATAGAAAAGAACATTCCGCCTTGAGAGATAATC
This sequence comes from uncultured Pseudomonadota bacterium, assembly GCA_900315145.1. Lineage (GTDB taxonomy): Bacteria > Pseudomonadota > Gammaproteobacteria > Enterobacterales > Succinivibrionaceae > Ruminobacter. The sequence continues at coordinate 22,799 of OMYE01000018.1, forward strand.
AGGTAAAGACAGATAAGACATGCAGAAAATGACAGGCTTTTGTTGAATTCAACAGCAGAAGTACAAAAATGAGACAATAATAGGGGTTTTCCGGCAAAATAATGGCGGTTTTAACAAAAAAATGCATATTAAGCCTTACGGATAATTGGAAGTTGGTTTAATAATAAACAAAAAGAACAAATAATCATCAAAAAACGATAAAAATAGGCTTTTTTTGAAAAAAGTTAAAATAAATGCTTGCATAGTTTTTTAAATACTGTATCATAGCACCCATCGAGACAAGGTTACCTCGAAAAACAAAAAAGCTTGAAGCTGAAAGGTTGAAAAGCTTGAAAGTTTAAAGAGTTGCTTTGAATGGGTCGTTAGCTCAGTCGGTAGAGCAGCGGACTTTTAATCCGTTGGTCGACGGTTCGAATCCGTCACGACCCACCACTCGATGATAGTAAGGCGCGGGTCCTTAGCTCAGTTGGTAGAGCAGTTGACTCTTAATCAATTGGTCCAGGGTTCGAGTCCCTGAGGACCCACCATTACTAAAAATACCCAGTGGTCGCTTAGCTCAGCTGGGAGAGCATCTCCCTTACAAGGAGGAGGTCACAGGTTCGATCCCTGTAGCGACCACCAGTATAAAGTGTCTTTTATTTAAATGGTCGCTTAGCTCAGCTGGGAGAGCATCTCCCTTACAAGGAGGAGGTCACAGGTTCGATCCCTGTAGCGACCACCATTAAATAAACGATGCGCTTATATGGTCGCTTAGCTCAGCTGGGAGAGCATCTCCCTTACAAGGAGGAGGTCACAGGTTCGATCCCTGTAGCGACCACCATCGATGGGTCCTTAGCTCAGTTGGTAGAGCAGTTGACTCTTAATCAATTGGTCCAGGGTTCGAGTCCCTGAGGACCCACCATTCGATGACAATCTATTATTTCATACGGGTCCTTAGCTCAGTTGGTAGAGCAGTTGACTCTTAATCAATTGGTCCAGGGTTCGAGTCCCTGAGGACCCACCATGAAATCCGTATGCATTCCCTTTATCCCGTCATCAAATCCTGATTTAAGATTATATCTCTTTTTCATTTACTTCGTTTGTCTATTTGTTTTTATTTTGGCTGACGTGTGTATCCTGTGTATTCCTCTGATTTCCGTATCCTTTTTTTTAACCTTGTTTATAATTGTTGCCGTGCGGCAGTGATTACAATGATATAATTATTAGGATGATACTTTTAATTATATGAATTTGCATACAGGTGGAAGGAATTGTCTATTATTTTAGGAGTGGACCCGGGGTCCAGAGTTACAGGTTACGGCATTATTGAAAGTGTGGGACAGAAAATCAGATATCTTGGTTCAGGCTGTATCCGGACTTCTGGTGATCGTCTGCCTCCGAAACTCGGACAGATATATGACGGCCTGTGTGAAATAATCAGCCAGTTTCATCCTGACTATCTTTCAATAGAAGAGGTTTTTCTTGCAAAGAATGCTTCAAGTGCCCTTAAGCTCGGTCAGGCGAGAGGGGTGGCCATCGTTGCCGGAGTGAAAAACGGTATACCTGTTTATGAATATACCGCCAGACAGATTAAACAGTCTGTTGTAGGGTATGGTAATGCCCAGAAGGAACAGGTACAGGCTATGGTGGTGAATATTTTAAAGCTGAATAAATGTCCCATGGCTGATGCCGCGGATGCTCTGGCCGGTGCTATCTGTCATGCTCATGCCATTACATCTCTTATCGGAATGGAGATCGGCGGTCTTAAACAGACAAAAGGAATGTCCAAGGGGAGAATCTACTGATAAATATCTTTTGACGGGCATGGATGGTATGGTATGCACCGTAAATGCCGGAAGAGACCGGTGAACGGTAAATGCTGCACGGCTTTCATGGTTATAAAGAGAATAAGAATCATTTTTTTACAGCCGGTATTAAAAAAACTTCTGTTTTAATAATGCTTGTTATCTTTAATGTTTTGTGATAGAATTCGCGCATCTTTTTAGGTACCCGGGCTGAGTTAGTGATCGGCCAAGGGCGAATGTTAATATAATCTATTGGAGATTACATAATGTCACTAAGTACTGAAGCTAAGAAGCAGATTGTTGCTGAATATGCACGTTCAAAGGATGATACTGGCTCACCAGAAGTTCAGATCGCTTTATTAACTGCTCAGATTAACCACCTCCAGGATCACTTTGCTATTCATAAGAAGGATTTCCACGGTCGTCGCGGTCTTCTTCGTATGGTTGCTGAAAGACGTAAACTTCTCGACTACCTCAAGCGTAAGAGTGAAGAACGTTACAACGATCTTCGTGTTAAGCTTAACCTCCGTCGCTAGTACGGTAATTATGCGGTTTATGCCGTATTGTTAAATCAGATAAAACCCGGTTTTATGCCGGGTTTTTATTTTGTGTGCATTCTGTTTTCTGCTGGACTCCGTGAAAGTACCTGTGTTTTACGCATGTGAGTCCGTAATATCCCCTCGTTGTCTCTCTGTTCTTATGATATCCGTTTTTTTTCTGCTGCTGAGATGTATCCAGTTCCGGTTAAACCCGGCGCCAGTTCACTGGCTTTAAATAGGATTGATGTCCGATTATTCCCAACTTTATAAAAATGACAAAAACTTTTTACCGGAAAACTATGATGAGTATCTACCATGAAAGCTATGATGCGTGCAGGTATTTTTACTCACTGCCGGCATTTTTTATACTTTTTTTAGACAATAAGCAAACTTACGTACTTATGAAAACGTTTTTATGTTGATAGAGTGTAACTCTGAGTTTATACTATGTGCGACGTAAGTGTATTTTATATTTAAATAGAAAAAGGTAATTAAGAGTGAAACCTATAGTAAAACAATTTAAGTACGGCAAGCACACTATTACATTGGAAACAGGTGCAATGGGCCGTCAGGCAGATGCTGCCGTTATGGCAAGTATGGATGATACTTCAGTTTTTGTTACTGTTGTCGGTGTTAAGGAAGCTGTTGAAGAAGATCGTGATTTCTTCCCTTTAACTGTAGATTATCAGGAAAAGTCTTATGCGGCCGGTAGAATTCCGGGCGGTTATTTCAAGCGTGAAGGTCGTCCATCAGAAGGTGAAACCTTAATTGCACGTTTAATCGATCGTCCTATTCGTCCTTTATTCCCTGACGGATTCACCAATGATGTGCAGATTATTGCCACTGTAGTTTCTGCCAATCCGGAAATTCCTACTGATATTATTTCTATTATCGGTACCAGTGCTGCACTGGCTATCTCCGGTATTCCATTCAACGGTCCTATCGGTGCTGCCAGAGTAGGCTATATTGATGGTAAGTATGTTCTTAATCCGTTACGTTCAGAAATGCCTGAAAGCAGACTTGATCTGGTTGTTGCAGGTACTGAACCGGCTGTTCTTATGGTTGAATCAGAAGCTGACATTCTTCCTGAAGAAACCATGCTTGGTGCCGTAATGTACGGTCATGAACAGATGCAGACTGTTATCAGAAACATTAATGAATTCGCTGCCGAAGTAAACAAGACTCCTTGGGACTGGACAGCACCTGAAGTTGACACTGCATTACAGTCAAGAATTGCTGAACTTGCCGGCGAAGAACTCGGTAACGCCTACCGTATCACCGATAAGCTTCAGAGACAGAATGCTGTTGCTGTAATTAAGAACAATGTAATTGCCGCTCTCAAGGCTGAAGCTGAGGCTGCCGGAACTGAAGTTAATGAATTCCGTGCCAGCGAGTACTTCCACGCTCTGGAAAAGAAGATTGTAAGAACCCGCGTACTTAACGGTGAACCTCGTATCGACGGTCGTAATACCAAGATGGTTCGTCCGTTAACCATCGGTACCGGTTTACTTCCACGTGTACACGGTTCAGCACTGTTCACCCGCGGTGAAACCCAGGCTATGGTAACCTGTACTCTGGCCTCAGAAAGAGATGCTCAGATTATTGATGAACTCTGCGGTGAAAGAGTTGACAGATTTATGCTGCACTATAATTTCCCTCCATACTCTGTAGGTGAAATCGGCAGAATCGGTTCTCCAAAGCGTCGTGAAATCGGTCACGGCCGTCTGGCAAAGAGAGGCGTAAGCGCTGTACTTCCATCAAAGGAAGAATTCCCGTATACCATTCGTGTAGTATCTGAAATCACTGAATCCAACGGTTCAAGCTCAATGGCTTCCGTCTGCGGTTCTTCACTTGCTCTCTTTGATGCCGGTGTTCCTTGTAAGGCTGCAGTTGCCGGTATCGCTATGGGCCTTGTAAAGGAAGGTGACAAGTTCCAGGTATTGACCGATATTTTAGGTGATGAAGACCATCTCGGTGATATGGACTTCAAGGTTGCCGGTACCACAGAAGGTGTTACCGCTTTACAGATGGATATCAAGATCAACGGTATTACCAAAGAAATCATGCAGGTTGCTCTGAAGCAGGCTCATGAAGCCCGTATGCATATTCTTTCCGTAATGAACAAGGCTATTCCTGAACCACGCAAGGAAGTATCAGAATTTGCTCCTCGCGTTACCACCATCAACATTAATCCTAACAAGATTAAGGATGTAATCGGTAAGGGCGGTGCTGTAATCAGAGCAATTACTGAAGAAACCGGCACAACCATTGATATCGGTGAAGACGGTGTTGTTAAGATTTCCTCTACTGACGGTTCTAAGGCACGTCTGGCTGTAGAAAGAATCGAAGCTATCGTAGCTGAAGTGGAAATCGGCAAGGTTTACCATGGTAAGGTATCAAAGATCACTGATTTCGGTGCCTTTGTGACAATTCTTCCTGGTAAGGACGGTCTGGTACATATTTCTCATATTTCATATGACCATGTTGAAAATGTCAGTGATTATCTGAGTGAAGGTCAGATGGTTGATGTTAAGGTTCTTGAGATTGATCGTCAGAACCGTATCAAGCTGTCAATCAAGGCTCTGATGGAACCTCCTGCTCCTGCAGCTGAAGAAAAGAAGGAAGCTGCAGAGAATAAGCAAGAAGCTCCGGTTGAAGCTACCGAGGCTGTTGAAGCAGTTGCTGCAGAAGCTACAGAACAGTCTGTAGAACAGGCTCCTGCTCAGGAAACTGCTGTAGAGTCAGCTCAGGCTGAAGCACCTGTTGAAGAAAAGCAGGTAACTGTAATGGATATAGCTCAGGCTGTTGAAGACGTTGCTCAGCCGGATCCTGAACCGGAACATGAAGGTGCTATTGCTGCCGGTGCCGCAGTTATGAAGGACGTTGTTTCTGTTGAAGCAACTGAACCAGCATCAGAGGAAAAAGCAGTACAGTCTTCAGAAGAAGAAAAAGCTAAAGAATAATCGTTAATTTTGGGATACCGTTTAGGTTATAACCAGAAATAACTGATATTCAAAAGTACTGGATTTCAGAGTACCCCCGTAAGTTGATAATAC
>OMYE01000017.1 GCA_900315145.1 uncultured Pseudomonadota bacterium
ATAGCCAAAGCATACACGTTGAAACAGTAAGAAGTATCCGTAAGGACTTCAATCTCTCAGTATGCTTGAGTATATTTAAGTATATTTTGAGTAGCAGGAGACTCTGCCGGAGGCGGCTGAGTCAGGAACAACTCCCGGAAACAGATGATAGAGAGGAATAGAGAGGAACTGTTATGAGTGGTAGTACAGAAAAATCAAATTATCGTCTGGAGAATGCGGCAATTGCCGTTTTAGGTGCGGTGACACTCATAGGTATAGCTTTAAGTATGACTGTTTTCAAGGATCCGGATTTCCACCTGGATCTGGATTATCTCGCGGCAATACAGAGTTTCCGGGAATGGAGTCATGGTTTATTCAATAAGTTTATGCTCCTTGTCACCGAAATGGGGGCTGGCAAGTTATCTTCTGTGATTATGGTAGCCATCTTCTTCGGTTTCAGTACCCGGCTCGGCAGATTCGTGGTTCAGACCGTGTGTTATGGTGAAATGATGAACGGGCTGATCAAGCTTACCGTCTGTGCCTTCAGACCATGGGTACGTGATGAACTGCTGGTTCCTCCCGGCAATGCCATCAAGGAGGCAACCGGTTATTCATTTCCGAGCGGGCATTCCACAAAGGCTACAGCTATTTACGGTGCCACCATTGTTAAATCCCTTGGCCGGTCAAAGACACTGGTTGTGGTGGCGGGAACTGTTCTGTTTCTGGTGTTGTTTTCCAGAAACTACCTCACAGTACATACTCCTCAGGATGTGATTATCGGTTTTGTAAGTATGATGACTCTGATTCTTATCCTGAATAAAGTGTTCAGATGGGTGGAGACTGGTAATGTCGCTGTAAAGAAATGGCTGGTATTTGCTGTTTCAGTTGTCATCAGCATTGCTGCTACTCTGTACTTTGAGCTGAAGTCATATCCGCAGCTCACTGACGCCAGCGGAAAACTGATTGTTGATCCGGCGGTTCTGGTGCTGGATTCATATAAAGGCATCGGCTATTACCTCGGAGCTGCATCTACAATGATATTTACCCATTACTTTAAAGGATATGAAGCGGAAAAAGCCGGTATGGAGCAGCGACTCGGCATGACCTTAATCGGGATCCTGGTATTTTTTCTGCTTAATACCAGCCTGACTCCGATGCTTTCATCCATTATTCCGGCAAAGAAATATGTCTTCCTTACAGCCCAGTTCTTAACGATTTTCGGGACCTTTGCCATTCTGCCGGTGGCAGCGGCTCGTCTCGGTGTTACTTCTGAGAGAACAGAAAAGGAATCACCAGCCGTTTAACAGTTTAAAAACCTCATGTAAAGCCTGAGGTTTTTTCGTTACAAGGATTCAATGAGAATTATGGCATCAAGCAAAGCTTATCTGGATTTTATACTGGAGCAGCTCTCTTTACTTGAGGATATCTCATACCGCCGGATGATGGGGGAATACATTATTTATTACCGGGGCAGAGTGGCCGGAGGTATCTATGATGACCGGTTTCTCATCAGACCCACAGCAGCTGCATCAGCCATAATGCCTGAAGCGGCAAAGGCGCTCCCTTACGAAGGTGGCTCAGAAATGCTTCTGGTAAGCGAGGTGGATAACCGGGAGTTTCTTAGGGATCTTTTTGAAAAAATGTATGATGAACTGCCGGTGCCGAAGAAGAAAAAGAAGAAGGCCGGATAATCAGACCTGTTCATCCGGTGATTCCGGAGGTGTTACTTTTGGTATTTTAAAGAGAAAACTTATTACCGGAGTGTTTAATGTATTATACGGATACGCATTGTCACTTATGGCATCTCCTTGACGCCTGTCTCTGCAGAAATCTTATCGGACTGCGTGGAGATGCGGATTTTTTATCCGGTAAAAATAATCCTGAAAAGGAAACGGTTAATAACCGGCTGTTTCCGGGTAGCGGCGACAGATCTCCGGGAAATGGTGATACTTCTGATGCTTTTATTAAGACTCTTCTCAGGTCATTTCCGGAGGAGCTTAAGATTGCCAATGACGGAATGAGCCTGTGCTGCCAGAGTTTAGCAGAGGCTCAGGCATATCTGAATTACTTCTTTTCTCTTCCCTGTGATTTACTAAGATACTGGCTGGATCCTCTGGTTAAGGTTCTTGAGAGGGCGGAGGGGGAAGGTGTCCGTTCCCTGATGATTCCGGCAGTAGGGCATTTTGAAGGATTAAGAAATGTTTTTATGTCGGGGGCTCTTTTATCATCCCTGTTTTCTCATGAAAAACCATCCGGTTTCATGCTGTATCACGGTGTAGGGGTACATCCGTTCCATGCCGGTGAATTTAATCAGGAAAAGTTGTATTGCGAATATAAGCTGCTTTCCGGTTTCTCTAAAAACAGCGGCGGAGGTGCGGCGGAAGACTTATTCAGAAATATTCCGGACGCGGTGAACGGGTATCTTTCCGGAATGCCTGCTGTTTTTGTCGGGGAAATCGGTATCGACAAAAGAGTGGTTGAGTCAGTCCCGCTGGATGTACAGAAGTATGCTTTCAGAGAACAGCTGATTTTTGCGAGGGAGCATGATTTATTTGTCAATATTCACGGAGTAGGCGGAGATAATGAGATTCTGCACTGTCTTAAGGAAATTAGGGGCGTTCGGGGAATTATTCATGCATATACCCGTAATGCCGATGTAGCCCGGCAGTATATAAAGCACGGACTTCTGCTGGGTATCGGTCCGATGCTTGCAGCTCATGGTGCCAAAGCCGTCAGGGAGGCATTGAGGTATGCCGGTCCTCAGCATATTGTTCTAGAAACTGACTATCCCTACATGCATATGACCGTACCATTATCAGAAACAGGTGCGGACTGCGGAAAAAATCAGCATTCATGCCATATTACGGCATCTCCTGATAAGATTCCGGTTATTGCCGCACAGGCTGCCGCCATAATGGAAATTCCTCCTCCGGAGCTTTTGAGGAGTACGGATGATAATATCAGAAAACTTGTTTCCTTTTCCGGATGATTTTTATTTCCTGTTCCGGCCACTGCCATTACGGCTTCTTCGTGGGGATTCTGCATCCGCCGGTAAGTCTTCAGCGGCTGTTTTTTCCCTCATATCTCCGGCGGTAGTATTCAACAGTGCGGTAGTTTATGATGTCTCTGAATTCGGCGACAAAATCAGGTCTTGAGAGAATACCGGCAAGCTGCGGGTTAAGAGACAGCGTTTTCGGTTTATCCTGCCGGAAGAACAGGTTTTCAGTCTGCAGGAGAAATTTAACCGGCATTTTAAAAATCTTTTCTGTATGCCATTTTCTGTCAATACTCAGAAATTTCTCGTAGGTGGTGTCTTTATCCAGATCCAGCCAGTTGCTGTTTTTAGAGAAAAATGCCAGCCAGCTTTCTAGAAGATCCTCTTCAGTAACCATAGGTTTAAGACATGAACCGTTTAGAAAGGATCTGAGTACCGGCATCTTGTATACTTTTGTCATAGCAGTTGTTTCCAGCATTTTCAGAAAATCACCGGCAAATCCTGAGTAGATTTCCTCTTCAGCAGGGGTGAGTTCATTGATTTCTCTTAAAAATGAGGAATAGTCATTAAAGGGATTTTCTTTTGCGTGTTTTACCGCCAGCCGGTACACATCGTTATCCATGCCGTTAAACAGAGCAATGCGGTCAGGTTTTTTCCCCAGCTCCGCTTTAACCCGGAAATACTCCTGACGGATGATGTCCTTAAGCTTCATCTGTCTCTGATTCAGGGTGGCAAAGAGATCTATCAGCTTTAAATCAAAATCGACCTGGCAGCCGTCCGGCAGATTGCTGTGACCGTAAGGATTGGTTCTGCTGTCGGATTTACCTTCCGTAAGATATTTGATGATTTTGCCTGCTTTGACATAGTTACCGATAAAATCAAGCACCGTGAGATATTTTTTGTCCTCACCTGTTCTTAATCCGCGGCCTAACTGCTGCAGAAAGATAACCGGAGATTCTGTCGGTCTTAAAAACATAACCATGTCGAGAGAGACAATATCAACGCCTTCGTTAAACATATCAACGGAAAAAATGACGCTGATTTCCCCTTTAAGCAGCTTTTCTACGGCAGTATGACGTTTTTCTGAAAAAGCACCTTCGGCATTGCTGTACACGGCGGCAGCCCGGATGCCCCGGCGGTTGAATTCACGCGCCATCTCCTCGGCGTGCTCTCGAGAACAGCAGAAGGCCAGAGCTTTTTTACTGCGGTATTTAAGATAGTTCCGGTATATGAGTTCGTGTCTTCTCACATTGCCTATGTATGTTTCATTAAGCTCTTTGTTATCGTATCTACCGTTAACAGGGTGCAGACCTGAATAGTCGGTGTCATCGTATATGCCGTAATATCTGAACGGAACCAGATATCCTTTATTGATGGCCTCACCTAAGGATATTTCATACGGAACGTTGTAATCAAAAAGTTCAAAGATATCTTTTTTATCCATGCGTTCGGGCGTGGCGGTGAGTCCGAGCATGAATTTCGGCTTAAAGTAGTTTATTATCCGGCGGTACTGTGAGGCTACGCCGTGGTGTGTTTCGTCGATAATGATGTAGTCAAAGAAATCCGGCCGGAAATATCTCTCTGAGAGATATCTGTCATTACCGAGAGTAGCAACGGATGCCATGATGACTGAACGGTCGGTACATTTTTCTGAAGCATTGAAAAAGCCGATGTCATCGGTTTTTCTGATAGAGGCAAAGGTCAGGCCTGCTTTTTTAATAATCTCGTCCCGGTGAGCGACAAACAGAATTCTTTTGAATTTAAGGGAGTCAAAAGCTGCGAGGGCTGTTTTGCCGACACCGGTTGCAGCAATGACCAGACCTTTGTCCGCTCCTTCGCTTCTGGTGTGTTCCAAAGCATAGAGCGCTTCAATCTGGGATCCTCGCGGTTGAAATACCGAGGTGACTTTCTCTTCTTCGTATTTTAATACCGGCGGATGATGCCAGTATCTTGAGTATTCCTTCAGAAATGCATCATCCACTGTGATTGAACGGTTGAGCCAGAGATCATCGAAGGTCTGCTGGAATTTTCTGCAGCCACTCTTGTCAGTGACGCTGTTGAAACGGTAGTTCCATTCAATTCCGGAGGTCAGGGCGCTTCCGGATATGTTCGATGAACCGATGAATATTTCATGAAAGTCCCGGTCATAATGAAAAATATAGGCTTTAGGATGGAAGGATCGGTTTTTTTCAGCATACATACGCAGTTCAATACCGTCTCCTAAATGATTTTTCAGAAGATAAAGAGCTGAAGGCTGAGTTATGTCGAGGTATGTTCCGGTGAGAATTCTGATTCCGGCCCCGCGTTTCACTGCTGATTTCAGTTCGTCAAGAATTATCCGGACACCTGACTCCATGATAAAGGATACGCTGATATCAATCTTCCGGGCTTTTTTCATGGAGTCCAGAATATGACCGAGCAGCTGCCGGTTACAGTTGTCGTCACCGGTGCAGACATTACTTTCTGAAAAGCGGAAGGCTGTATTTTCACCTGATTCCTGTGGAAATACTGTCAGTTCCTTAGAAAGAGATTGAGCCATTTTTCATCACTTCTCCCCGGTCTTACATCTGCTGTTATCCAGTAGTCAGCAATATGCATTTTAGAATTATCCTGAAGGAACTTCCTGAAATCATCCTCCATGAAATCAGTAAAGTATCTTCCATTGCGCATTCCCTCATACGATCCGTACTTGAATGAGGTATAAATAATACCGTCCGGCTTTAACGCCTTCTCCATTCTGCGGAATACTCCGGCAAGCTCTGTTTTAGGAAGGTGCAGAATGGAGGCGCAGGCCCATATTCCGTCAAATTCCTGATAATAATCAAGTTCCTGAAAAAGCAGCTGTTTTATTTCGTGACCGGTGTTTTCTGCGGCGAGAAGGCACATTTCCGGGCTGCCGTCCGTAGCGGTTACCTTAAAGCCCCGTTCTAGAAAATATCCGGTATCCCGTCCGGAGCCGCAGCCGAAATCAAGTATACTGGCGGAAGCGGAAAGTTCATTCAGAAAACGGTCCTGTGTCTCACTGAAATCAACTTTTAATGTAGAGTCGTTAAATTCCCGGCAGTTGTTTCTGTAGTATTCCAGTGTCTGATTTTGCATAAACTGTTCCGTAAGGTTAAACATTAGTTGTTATCAGTACCAGATGGCGTCTCTAGGTGTTGATAACCTCTATAATAATATAAGGTTCAGTCCGGATTCCATAAAAACAGTGAAAATGTGGCTTGTTTCAAGGATATTCGTATTTAATAGACATATCCTGAACAGATAATATGTTTATAGACCATGGAGATAATGGAAAGAGAACACGTAAACAGACTGCCGGTTTTCAGTAAAACAGCTGAAAAAAATGTAATTCTGGTTATCTAATGCTGAATACTGCTCCTATTTCTTCTTTTTATTGAGAAAATTTAGTTATAATGACGGAGTGTTTCAGCTCTTTGTTCTGATATTCTGAATATTCAGAATAAAATAATTGGAATAATCAGGAATATCTGCAGCCGGATGGTTACCACCGGTTTGCCGTTATCAGAACTTTTATATATAAATATTAAAAACATCAAATCATAAGCTGAAAGATAAATAAGAAATATAATTGAATTATAAATACGTACCGGTGCGCCGGTGAAACCTGTTTTGTAAATATTGTTTATTTTATTTTTTTAAGAGAGAGAATCATGTCGGGTTATATTGAGCATGAATCGATGGAAAACTATATGGAGACTATCTATAAGCTTGCCGCGAACAAGGAGGTGGTTCGTTCCATTGATATTGCGAAGAATCTTAATCTTTCACGTCCGTCCGTCAGCCGGGCAGTAAAACTGCTGCGGGAAAAGGGGCTGATTAATGTTTCCGAGGGCGGTCAGATTACCATGACTGACGAAGGGAGACGGGTTGCTGAAAGGGTAAACAGCATTCACAGAAACCTGGTTAATTTTTTATGCAGTGTTATCAGTATCAGTCCAGAGTGTGCCGACGTTGATGCCTGCCGTATTGAACATGTGATTAGTCAGGTTACGGTTGATGCGATCGAAAAATATAATCGTGAACATGATATAGCGGATATAACCTGTGTCAAAATAAACAGCCATTTTCCTGTAAATTCAGAACTTCTTGAATCAGGTGAAAACTATCTGGAAACCATCTATCTCATTAAAAAGAAAAGAAACGGCATCAGGGCTGTTGATGTGGCCAAGGTGCTGGAGGTATCCAGACCGTCTGTAAGCAGAGCATTGAATATTTTGAAACAGAAGGGCTTTGTAGAGGTTGATGAACGTAATGAAATCAATCTTACTGCCACCGGTGAGCAGAGAGCCAGAGAGATATTTCATAAACATCAGAATCTGGAGAAGTTCCTGACAGCGGTTCTGAATATCGATTCCGTGACAGCGGACAGGGATGCCTGCCGTATTGAACATATGATAAGTGATGAGGCTTTTTCCGGCATCCTTCTTTACTTAAGGGAAAGAGGGATTGAGATGGAGTAATTTTAATTCCAGAACCGGCGATTATCTGGTTGAGATGCCTGTGCCTGAGAGAGAAATGCTTCTTTCTATTTTTAAGTATTGAATGGCATTCCGGAAAGATGAACTATTCTCAGCAGAAAATTTCACCGCCTGCAAATATAAAATCCTGAAGAGATTCTCTGCTTCAGGATTTATTATTATGAGATGCTGCAGACCGGATTATTTTATTCCATCTTGACGTAATTGATCGGGGGTTTGCAGTTAAAGAAATCGAATATTTTCTGGGAATGCTCGTGGCAGTCATCTTCATAACCGAAACGCAGAATCAGCTTGCCGCTGAACCTTTCCTGGGACCACAGGGAAAAATGAAAATATCTGATTTTATACTGGTCGTCATCGCATACCTTTTCCAGCTCTGCTGTATCAAAGGAGATGTCAAATGAAATTTCCTCTTTCCAGTACTGATTGAGATTTTTGATGGTGTAGATAAAACAGCCGTCAAGAGCCTGTCTGGAGATCTGATACTTATTCTCCACGTTTATGGAGTTTTCTTTAAAGGTGATTTTGTTGAATGAATTCAGATAGACCTGCTTTTGAGAATCATCAGCTTCACTGCCGTCAATGTTGTTATGTTGTTCTGATGAACTGCTTCCGGCAAGATTTCTCTCCGGGTTACTGAACATGAACGGATATTTTAATTTCATATTCCTAGTCCTTAAAATTAGCTGAATCATTCTTAGGTAACATTGGTTGAACAGTTGTCAGAGTAAAAATAGCTGTTTCTCCGGTTACTTTATGTTTTTTATATTTGATTATTATTCAGAACTGATAGAACGGCACTTGAATTCCAGCCGTTATCTGTGTCTTTGTTATTTATACATTTTTATATATTTATTTATATATATTTCTGTATTCTGTGCTTTTCTTTTTGTCGTATGCTGTTCAGAATCCGGGAGGATTTATTCATCCGGCATTCATATGCCTCTGACTTCCGGTATGTAAAAATAAAAACTCACTCTGAAAAAGTGGCGCCATACGAACGGTCTGCATAATGTTTACCGGTTATGCTCCGGGTTCTTTCTGCAGTATTTCGACGGTCTGAATACGCAGTCTAAGATTGTGTTTATGATTATCTTCTTTTTTTATGAAATTGAGGATTTTTTCAAAACAGTTATATTCAAAAATGTGATATCAGTGAAGTTATTTGCAATTAACAGGCTGTAGGTTACATGATGTAATCCTGACAGTTACCGGTAATCTGCTGATATTCACTGGTGATATGAGACAAAATAAAAAAAAGATGCGGAAAAGACCGGATTATCATCCGGCGGTATGCAGTAGTTTACGATTATTGTTTTTCTTAGGTATAATTCGCCGGAGCAGGTTTCTCTCATGTTGTGTCTCTGATACGCGATATTTTCCGGGCTTGAGCAGATATTAATTCTGAATTGCCTCATGGTTTTCTGAATTGCGGTTGAAAAATACGGATAATGAGAGACATCAGAGAGAAATGAAACTCGAAAAACCAGAAAAACCTGGTTGGCCGGTTTTAACGGAAAAGGTTAAAATAGGAAATGCGTGTAATAAGTCGGTTTTTCTGCTGCGCATGTTAATGACAGTAGGTGTCTGCACAATTAATAAAAGAAATCTCTATTCTCTGTCTTACCTGCCTGCAGGTACTGCTGTATGTACTGATGCAGAATGCTGCCTCCTGTGAATATCCCTGTTTGTCCAGGTATACTTTCATAAATCAGAGAATGAACGTATGACAGTTCAATATTAAAAAAAGGAATTATCAATGAGTGACGATAACGTCAAACAGCAAGACAGAAACGATAAAAGCTATGATGCCGGATTCAAGAAGCATTATCTCAAGCCTAAATACTGGACCTCATGGATAGGCATACTGTTTCTCGGTATACTGGCGTTCGTTCCTGCAGTTATCAGAGATGCTGTCGCCGATCTGCTGGCTTTTCTCCTCTACAGAATTGATATTAAATTTAAAAAATTCGTAAAGATTAATCTCACTATGGCTTTCCCGACGATGAGTGAAGAGGAAAAGGAGCAGTGCTACCGCAGTTTTCTCAGAGTCGGGCTTAAGGTTATTTTCGGCTATGGTGAAAGCTTCTATAAAAGCGGAAAATATTTAAAGGAGCATTATCTCTGTATCGGCAGAGAGTATCTTGATGAGGCTCTGGCTACAGGAAAGCCTATTATATTCATGGCTCCGCATGCATGGTCCATAGACAGATGCGGTCTTTATCTTTCAGCAAACGATCTGAAAATGTGTACCATGATGCATACTTCCAAAAATGAAGTATATGACTGGTTTATGAATACCATCCGTCTGAAGTACGGCGGAAAGGTTTTTGAACGGAGTGCCGGGGTTCGTGCGGTAATCAGAGCACTGAAGGACGGTTACAGTTCATTCTTCCTTCCGGATGAGGATCTGGGAGTCAAGTCAGTTGTTTTTGCCGACTTCTTTGCCGCTAAAAAAGCCACCCTGACCACTATGTCAAAAATGTCAAAGCTGGGTAATGCGGTGGTTGTGCCGATGCTCTCAACCTATAACGAGAAAAAACATGCCTATGAGGTGGTTTTCGGAAAAATGTATCAGAACTATCCTAGCGGCAATGATGAACTTGATGCACAGATCATGAACCGGAGCATCGAGGAGCTTCTTCAGGGAAGAATTGAACAGTATATGTGGTTTCTCAGAGTATACCGTACCCGTCCGGATACGGAATCCTTTAATCAGCTGTACGACAGAAAGTATTCTTATGAATACATCAGGGATTATATTCTAAATACTCTGCATACCGGCAGATCCGGAGATGCAAAAGAGGTAGGTGCCTCCGAAGGTCCTGAAGCAGCGAATGCCGGAGAGACTTCTCCTTAGGGAAGAGATTTAAATCTGAAAGTACAGATATGTTCATTGTAGCGGAGGAAGAGGATGATTTTTCTCCGTTTTTTATTTTATTGTTCTTTTGTTTTTTTTGTGTGTGTCCTGTTTTTTAATCTGACGGGCTTTTCAGAAGGAATTTCAGTCGGCAATCAGAAAGAGGAACTGCGTATTAGAACTCAAAGCTTCAAAATATAACAAGTTTTTCTCATTAAAATTTTTACATATATCACTTTCGTAAATATGTTTTGTGAAAGTTACTCACATTAAATCACCAGAATTACGGGTAGAATGTAGCCATGACCGGTTATTTTTTATACTTTAACTTTTCTGAAAAACGTTCAATGATTATCGGGGTGATGATTCCGGAAAAAACTGGAGAAAGAAAGACACGGAATGCTGGTATGCCGGGATGATGAAGAGAAGGTTGAGGCCGTAACCGGCAGCAGAAGATTCCATATGCCGTACTGATAATACATGTACGGTAACTGACACGAGGGCGGGGAATATGGCTTTTAAAACAGGTTTTTATTTATTTGCTGCAGAAATGCTGCTCTGCGGCCTTGTCTTGAACAGTAATGTCTATGCAGAATCCTTTGACAGTGATTCCTCTCCTAAGAAAGCCAAAGTAATGGACAGGGAGATACTTCAGGTTATTACAGATGCCTGTGACGGTATGTCTGATGTCTGTCTGACTCCAAAAGTAGCCAAAAGCTGTTCCATAGCAGGAGGTTACTATTTCCGTGGTGAACTGGTGAAGAAAAATCATGAAAGGGCATTCGGTCTTTTTAATACCGGGTGCAACTGTGAAGACCCTGATTCATGCACCTATCTCGGATGGTACTATGAGGAGGGACTGGTCTATCCTCAGGATTTGAAGAAAGCCTTTATCCTGTACGAAAAAGCATGTGCGGACGGCAGTGCCATAGCCTGCGGCAATGCGGGGAATATGTACAGGATCGGTAAGGCGGTCGAGGTTGACTATCTTAAGGCTGATGAATATTACAAGCGCGGATGTCTTTTAGGAAGTGACACTGCGTGCAGCGCTATGGGATCCCTGTATCTCAGTGGAAAGATTAAAGGTATGGGAGAAAAGGATGCCATGGCCATTTTTAAAAAGCTTTGCGACAAGAACTTTGCTGAGACCTGTGCCATGATCGGCCATATCTATGTGTACGGGGTAGGGAAGATTAAGCATGATTACGACCAGGCACTGTCGCATTACCAGAAGGGATGCAATTTAGGCTATACCCACAGCTGTGAGTTCCATAAGATACTAAAAGATTTTCTGAAACAGACTGCCGTATACAGACAGGAATACGGCAAAGACATTAATGAATCAGCCTACAGGGATTTTAAAAAGAATCTTAACAGGATTCTATGGTCCAATGCCTGTACCATAGGTGACGAACGTTCCTGCAGAAATCTGCTGAGCTTCTACAAACAGGTATGTGACCGTAATAAGAGCTGTGACGAGCTGGATGTAAAGATTATCAGGAATCTGGAAAATCTGACCAATACCAAGGATACTCCGGATGAGGACCCCGGGCAGAAAGAATAGTCCTCCGGATATGCGGTCTGTTTTAAGCGAAGCTGTCTGCAAAAAAGTTTTCCGTAAAACAGAGAGTGACAGTACTGCGGTACTGTCGTTTTTTTTATTCCGGCGTTTTTACCTGAAAAGCAGAAGTTCCGGATTACGACCGGTCCGGCTCTTTGTTGTTTATGGCAGAATACCTCAGAATTGTGCAGATTTCCGCTAAAGCCACGGAAAATGCGGAAATTATTCAGAAAAATTCACTTTTATTCACGAATTTCCGTAAATTATATGAACGTTTGTTTGCAGAATAAGGCTTATGATCGTTAAAATAACTTACGGAAGCGGTTAGCGAGCAGGCTCTGGTTCTTCCGGTTGCCCGATTGCAACGGCCGTTTAAGAGATGAAAAACAATGCCGCATCAGAGTGCGGCATAGTAGAGATGATATTGTATGGTTAATAAAAAAGTTTTAATTACCTGTGCTCTGGCTCTTTCCTCACTGATTGGCTGTACAATCAGCGGCTATACCGGAGGGGGCAGGGATTTTACCATCGGGCAGATGGAGGGGATGACTGATGTCTACTTCAAAGAGTTTTCAGATAATCACGGCATTATTCCCGGGACTACCCCTGAGCTCAAAAAGTCACAGTGTATTATGAGGGCTTTAGGCAGGGCGATTAATGGAGCCTTTGCCGGTATGAGAACGGAATGGTCTGTTGAGGTTACCCGTGACTGTTCTATGAATGCCACTGTTTTAAGTAACGGTCATCTGGTTATCAGCAACTGCGTTGTGGGAATGCTTAATAATCAGGATGAAGCCGCATATATCATAGCCCATGCCTATGCCCATAATCTGCTTGAGCATGATAATGAAAGACTCTCAACCTATCTCAGTGGTGTCAGTAAAAAGGATTTAAACATAAAGAAGTATCTGAGAACCCCGGACGGATACAATAATTTCACCAAGGCTGTAGGTCTTCCTGACAAGGAGGGGGAGATTCTGCCTTACACCATGGATCATGAAAGAGCAGCTGATGTTTTTGCCATTCAGATGATGGCTAATGCCGGATTCAATCCTTCCGGGGCTCTTATTGTCTGGCAGAATATGAATACCAGGGACGAACTCAATGCCGAGAAGTTCCGGGATATTCACCCTCACAGCAGTGAGTATCTTAATGAGTTAAGTAACCTGGTTGAGGGGGCTATGCCAATATATAGAAAGATGAGAACAGAATTCGGCCGTAAGCCTATGTGCCAGTAAAAATATGTCTATTAAAAGAATTAAGCTTTATCCTGCTGTTCCCGATGTTATATCTCAGATTGCCAAAATGCAGTTTTCATCAATGAGGCAGATTGAGTACGCTGGATATACGGTAGATGAACTGGTTAAATATGCCATGGATCTTAAGCAGCTTTATTATCTGTGGCATGACAGGCTTATTCATCTGGAATATACCGATGATAATCATGAAAGTATGATTCTTGTTGCTGAGGCTGATGAAGATGAGAGTTGTTTATCTGCGGATGCGGCACCGGATACCGGCAGTTTTTCCGGAATTACAAAGAAACTGGGACTTGCGGTCACCGGACGGCAGACAAAACAGAAAGTAATCGGCGGGGTTATTTTTGTGACGGTACTGAGGGAGATGCTGTATATCAGGTCGCTGTACGTTTCTCCTGATATGGTAAGAAATGGTATCGGAACTTCTCTGCTTTACAGTGCTGTTCTTCAGCTTGCCAACATGCACTATGTCCGTGAGATAAGGCTTGAGGTCTTTGCAGAAAATGCCGGGGCGGTATCACTGTACAGTAAAGCTCATCTGGTTCCTTTTGAATTCGAATATCCTTATGAGCTTGGAGGCACGGCCGCCTCTTCAGTACCGTCGAGATTCAGAGTTATGTGCATGGCGGCAAGATTCGGTGTCAGTATCATTAGTGATTATGTGGAGGAACTGAAACGCTGTGACAGGGTTTTACTTCCTTTTGATCTTGAGAAGGTTCATGCCGAACTTCAGGAGAAATACGGCAGTATTTCCCCGAAGGACTGGTTTGACTGATAATCTGATGCTTGAGTTTTTCCTTTTTGCTTGAATGAAAATCTCATACAGCGGCTCAGTTGTTTATCCGGCTGAGCTTTCCTCTATTCAGATATCATATTCATCGTTTTTCCTTTGAACGCAAATAGTTAGAAATAGTCAGGCGAACTTGCTATAATACCACCCGGTATTTCAGTCTTCAGCCTCTACGGTATCTTCCTGAACTTGAAACCCGGACAAAGCGGCACTATTTAATAAAACAGTGATGCCGGACGGATGTTTCAGAGAAGCGCTGTGCCGTTATCCCGGATTCATGACTGATGTTCAGACTTAGTCTGGATATACTGCCGGGGCCGGATAATGAGTCCGGAGGATATGGCGGTTTTTTCCATGAGCGTTTCAGGGCACGCCGGTGAGTGGCAGACCTAAAGATTAATCCAGATGAAAAACGTGTTGTTTTATGCGTGAAACAGCCGGTTTTTCAGATAACTTTAAATTTTTACAAGGAATTCATTTAATGAAATTTGAAACTACAGAAGAAAAAGTAAGCTACGGTATCGGTACTCAGGTTGGCGGTCAGTTAAAGCATTCAGCTTTTCCGGGATTCAGCATGGATGCTGTAATTGAAGGTATCAAGGACAGCTTTGCCGGTAAGCTCCAGATCGCTGAAAATGATTTAAAGGCGGCATTTCAGGAATTAAATGAAAAACTTGCCAAGGAAGAGGAAGCTTTAGGTGAAGTTGCCAAGAAGGCCGGTGCAGAATATCTGGCCAGCAATGCCAAGAAGGAAAATGTTGTTGTAACCAGTTCAGGTTTACAGTACGAGGTTCTGACTGAAGGTACCGGTGCTACACCTAAGGAAAATAATGTGGTTAAGGTTCACTATCATGGTACATTAACCGATGGTACTGTATTTGATTCATCTGTATTAAGAGGTGAACCTGCACAGTTTGGTGTTAATCAGGTTATCAAGGGCTGGGTTGAAGCTCTGCAGCTTATGAAGGTAGGTTCAAAGTACAAGCTGACTATCCCTTCAGATCTTGCTTATGGTGCACATGGTGCCGGTTCAATTCCTCCTCACAGTGTGCTGATTTTTGAAGTTGAACTCTTAGATATTGTTAAGTAATCCTGAACAGTTTACCGGAGATTTATATGAGTAAGTTACGTATAGCCGTTGCCGGTGTTAATGGTCGTATGGGACGCTGTCTGGTGCAGGCGGTCAATGCTGTATCTGATAAGTGTGAACTTGTTGCTGCCACTGAACATCCTGATTCATCAGTTATCGGTGCTGATGCCGGTGAAATTGCCGGTGTCGGCAGACTCGGGGTCGAAATCGTCTCCTCCATCAGCAGTGCTCCGGCATTTGATGTTCTGATTGATTTCACCAGACCGCAGTCTTCACTGGTAAACATTGCTGAATGTGCTTCACGCGGTGCCAAAGTGGTTCTCGGTACTACCGGTTTTACTGATGATGAAAAGGCAGTAATTGCTGATACCGCAAAGAAAACCGCTATTGTTTTTGCATCCAATTTCAGTGTCGGTGTGAATCTGGTATTCAAACTTCTGGAAATGGCCACCAAGGTTATGGGTGATTATTCAGATATTGAAGTAGTAGAAGCTCACCACAGACATAAAGTTGACGCTCCTTCAGGAACCGCACTCAGCATGGGGGAAGCTGTAGCCAGAGCTATGGGCAAGAACCTCAATGATATTGCTGTTAAGGAACGTAACGGCATCATCGGTGAAAGAAAACCTGGAACAATCGGTTTTTCAACCATCAGAGCAGGTGATATCGTTGGTGAACATACCGTAATGTTTGCCGATATCGGTGAAAGAGTTGAAATCTCCCATAAGGCATCCAGCCGTATGACCTTTGCCAACGGTGCTGTCAGAGCAGCTCAGTGGCTGAGTGCAAGAGACAATGGTCTTTTTGACATGCAGGATGTGTTAAACCTCAAGTAACTGCTTTCGATAATAGCTGTTACTTATATTAGAAATGAAAAGGACTGCCATTTGTTGTTCGTGGCAGTCTTTTTTTTTAATCAGTGTTCTTTACTCGATGTATTGCATTTTTTACAGCCGTGAAATGTTTTTCCGTTTGTTAAAAAACATTAAATAAGTTTGACCTGAATCTGTTTGTAAATATATGGTTTTTTTAATCTGAAAAACATATAAATTTATTTATCCAATTAGATAGATAATATATTAACATAAAATACATGCTAACAGAATACGAATATAAAAGATATACTGTATTTAATTTTATGAAGCAAACAGAGATCCTGAATTTTTTAGTCCATTCGCTGTATATTTTTTTATCTGCTATACCTTTGTTTAAATTTATTAAATAATAATTTAACGTGATCATAATAGAAAAAAGATAAAAGTAGTATTAAATTATAAATTTACTATACAGAAAACAAATTTTGCTATACAGTATAATAAATGTGTTGACTTAAAAATAAATAAGCATTTCAATAGTTATGATATAATACTCATTGTTATATGGGTATTCTGAAATCATGCCAAGCGTATCACAAATATGTGCGTTTTTTAATGTCATATTAATCATACGTAACAGTTTCATTATAAAACTTAATTTATAATCGGTATAAAAGAGATTTTTCTTTGATAGTGTGTTCGCCGGTTTTTTTTATGAGCAGTCTGTCTTATCTCTGTAACCGTGCGGTGAACAGGTTACTCTGTAACAATCACTAAACTATCACTGATAGACCGGAGAGAGGTTTGTCTGATGTTTACGGAAAAATGCTGCAAAAGTCGGTATTTTGGTAATTGAAAAGAAAGAATAAGATGTCTGTTTAACGTTTTTTTCTGACTTCCCGGAATTAAAAAAGAAACTTTTGTTACAGAAATAAGTCTGATACCAGTGGATATTCCGGGGGCATTTGATGAAAATCCATAGAGAAAGATGTTAAATTAAGACTATGATTATATAAGGGAAACAACTTAGAAATGGTCAGAAAAATGTATAAGGTTGTAGTAAATGGCCAGGAATTTCCATCAGTTGCTGCAATGTGTCGTCATTTCAATATCGTTAGATCATACTGGGATAGTCTTATAAAAAAAGGTGTGCCGAATGATGAAGCTCTAAAGCTTTGTTTATCGAACACCAAGACTTCGAGAAAAAAGCAGGTGGTAATCAGAGGAATGGAGTTTGATTCCATTGGTGCGGCTGCTGCCTATTTTGATTTGAATGCCACCAGTGTCTATACTAAAATGTGCCGTAAAAAATATACGGCTGAAGAGGCAATTGAGAGCCTCACCAGATCCTCTTCCGTCGGAGCTATTCATCTGAAAAAGAAGAATTAGTAATCTTCTCCGCGCAGATGAACTGAGATCCTGTCCGTATTTTAAGTATGGTTAATATATTCTCCCTGCGGGTCTTTGTGTTTTATGAAATATCCATAAAAATATTCAGAAAGGCAGATAACTAATCTGCTTTCTTTATTATGGTAATCTCTGCAGGGGCTTCCTTTGCTGCTGTCTGTTATCTAAGGCATTCATTCTCTTTGTACTTTATTTACCTCTCTCTTTAAATATCTCTCTCCTGAAAAATTCCCTCTAACCGCAGGTACTCTGATAAAACGCTCAGAGCAGATCAGTTAACATTATAACTGTTATTTTTACGGTCTTTGCCATTCTGTTTCTGTTACTGATGCACGTTCTGAATGCAGTAGCTTTTACAGAGATCTTTAATTATGCATCGGGCACATTTCGGACTGCGGGAGGTACAGATGTATCTTCCGTGCAGGATGAGATGATGATGTGCGTTTTTTAAAAATGCATCAGGTATCTTTTTTGCCAGATCATCGCTCATGGCGTCAGGCGTTTTTTTGCAGCTAAGACCAATCCTTGCAGCCACTCTGAATATATGGGTGTCTACAGCTATGGTTTTCCGGCCGAACAGGGTGTTCAGCACAACTCTGGCTGTTTTTTTGCCGACGCCGCTTAAGGTTAGCAGCTCCTCTTCGGTATCAGGTATTTTTCCCTGATATCTTTCCAAAAGTTCGATGGAAAGATTCTTTAAAAATTTTGCCTTGTTTTTATAAAGACCTATAGAAGAAATGATGTTTTCTATTGTTTCAACCGGAATATCGGCCATATCGGCAGGGGTAGGAGCCGTGGCAAAGAGCTTCGGGGTCACTTTGTTTACCGCATTGTCGGTTGTCTGGGCTGACAGCACCACGGCACACAGAAATTCAAAATCATTATGGTAGTTGAGTTCTGATTTCGGGGAGGGATTCTGCTGCGAAAATCTTGTAAAAATTTCTGTAATGGTGCTTTTATTCATAATTATTAGCCAGCCTTTATGAGTGAAGGTTTGAATTAAAAATTACGGTGAGTTCCTGCTTGTATTAACTGAGTTATCTCTTCATTATATTGTAATTGATGAAAATATTGTAAAGGGGCATATAAATGGTAATATGTTGTATATTTTTTAATCTTGTTACATTTTTGAAGAAGTTAAACAGCAATACCGTCTCAATCTAATTGACAATATTAAATACGAAGTATAGTAAGAACATTGATATCGGGGCAGGCTTTCTGATAGTATAAATATTTAATAATATAGAGGATAATAAATAAAGGGGATTATATTTATATTATGTACTGATGTATGACGTAAATATAACCGGTTTTTTATGATAATGATGAAAAAATAATTTATTTTGAAGGTTTTGTGGCGATTTTATAGCCATTATCAAAAAAACACCCGTATAAACATGGAATCAGTAACATTTTTCAATTTACGTCAATGTTATTTTTTTCAAAAATTTATAAAATATCACTATGCGGAGATCCATTGGCTTTTTGCTGTTGTGATGTTTGCATACATATAAGATATAGCTTCCCCGGATTCTATCGCTAAGTTCCGTAAGATCAAGGTCTTAAAGTATTTATGCAAAGCAGTGCGCCTGATTGCGTCTGTTTCAGTCAGTTCTGTGCACCCGGGAGTTTTAATGAAGTTGTACCGGAACCGTTAGAAAACGTTTTGTTAGCATTATGAGGCTATGATTATTCGTAGAATGGCGGTTCATTAAAATAACTATAAAAAATTTACAGAATATCTTCAGATTGAAATCCTGTCAGCAGTTGAAGGCAGGATGGATATCAAAATAGGGTGGGGCATACCCGAGTTCAGGCCTGTAGAGTCTGTGCGTGACCCGAGCCGTCGGGAAAAGAAGCAGATTTTAAAGCAGGAATCCAGGCAAACACGGCTTGCCGGAGTGTCAGTGGCTGGTTACCGATAATTTGCAAGATATAAAGGCGATCTATGAACGATATTATGAAAAAAGACGAAGAACATAGGATAGTCCGCTCGCTTGTAAGAGACTTTATAATTTACATAGACCAAGAGTGTTTCAAAAGTCCAGAGCTGTTTAATCCATTTGTAGATGCAGTCGTTCCGACATTACGTAAATATAACAAACAGCTTAATGTAAACTGTGGTTACATTAAGAGCGTCCGAAAAATTCTTTCTAATGAAAAGAATTTGAAAAATAATCTGAAAATTATCAAGGATAGTGGCAGACTGATCATTCAGGACTGTAAAACTATCGATGATCTGGTTAACGAACACGCTCATGACAGTAAGGTTCTTGTCATTACTCAGGAACCGGAGGTTGCGCTCCGTCTGAAGGAACATGAGTATCTGTTCGACGCAAACCACCTTTTTATCAAACAGATTTCTAATAGTGCCGAAATGGACTATCTTGAGGGAATTCGTAACAAGTACGCCAATCTCGGTAATTCCGTTCTCGCCGCAGCTGAAATGGATACTATCATTGTAGATTTGAGTTCTCTCTTCTATGAAATGATGAGTTTCTTCCTTGAGGATCTTAATAACCTCAATAATCCGCGTTATAAATACAAGATATATGTGTGTAAGGGGGAGCTGGATCGGTTCGAAAGCAGTGCCAAGGTAAGTCATTTCGCTGATTTAAGCTACAGCAGACTTGACAGGGAGTTCGGCGTTATTACCTTCAACCCGCAGTATGAAGGCAAGGATGACGAAGCCACCATCAGAAAGTTCAGAACAGAAAACAATATCGGCGTCCTTACATTTAATGATTCAAGAGCGACTGAATTCTACAATATGAATGATGTTGACCTGTCCGGCCGTCTGGTTTGTCCTTTTAGATTTGATAACGGTGACGCTAATGCTGAATATCCGTCAAGCCCATGGCGGAATGATATGCGTTCTCTCTTCAATAAGGTGGTTGATATTCTCGAATCAAATCAGGATTCATTTGAAAAGTACAAGCAGATTGCCAAAGAGCAGAAAGTGGAAGATACTTCTGCAAATCAGAAGACTGATGACAGTGCAAATGTATCGGATAATAAGACTAAAGAAGCACCTACCAGCCCAGTTAAAAAAGCCCCTTTAGCCGAACCAGTTATAAAGGTTAATAATTCTGAAGTTGATGATCTTGTAATTGAATCAGAAGCAACCAAAAATAATGACATGCTGTTTACAAAAGCAACAGATATGGATTTCTCCAAGACTGTTGTTCAGCCTAAGTCAGTTTACTCTTCGTCAATAACCACTGCTTCTTCTGATGCTTCAGTTATTACTCCTACTGCGTCACTAATGTCTCAACCGGTTATCAAGGATGCCGCTAAGGCTCAGGTATCCGCTGCCGACATTGAAAAATCCAAGTCAGCGGATGCAACAGTAAAAGAGGAATCGCCGGCAGATATTAAACCGGCCTCAGTTGAACCTGTAGTGACCGATGAAAAAAAGGATACTGTGTCAGACAAGGCTGAATCAGCAAAGTCTGATTTAACCGGGCCATCTAAAGAAAAAGTACTTGATTTTTCAGAGATGTTTCCTACTGATAAGGCGGTAAGCAAAGCAGAAACCGTAGTTGAAACTGTTTCCGTTTCTAAGGGAACATCTCCTGCAGCCGCATCCTCTCCTGCTTCAGTAAAAGAAGAACCTAAAACAGATGATAAGCTTGCTGAACCGGCTGCTCAGCCTGCGGCTCCGGTTTCTGAAAACAAGGAGGAGGTAAAAGCTGCCAAACCGAAATCAAATGAAGCATCTATAGAAAGTATTCTAGGTATTGCCAATGCCAAGAAGGAAGCTTCTGGTAATGAGGCTAAAAAGAATGCGGGTGATGGAGGTAAAAAGGTAGTATCTCTAACATCATCATTCAGCGGCTTCAATTTTTCTAAAAAAGAACAGGAAAAGAGACAGAAACAGAAGCAGAACGCCCAGCTGGCAAAGGAAAAGGAGACGGCTGTAGCCGAGCAGGCAAAGGCTGTTGATGTTCCTAAGACAGAGGCTGTTAAGACTGAAGAGACTCCAAAGCCTGTTGAACATGCAAAACCTTCTGAGCAGGTTAATCATGCTGTGGAGGATGAACCTAAGAAAAAGCACGGAATTTTCTCTAAGTTTAAGGAAAATCCTTTTGCCAAGCTGCTAAATACTCCTATATCTATTCCGAAGATTCATAGAGGTGGTGATACCGGCGCTACTGAGGATAAGAAAGCTGACATTGATGCAGAAGCATCTGGTACCTCAAATCTTAAGGAGCAGGTAAAACCTGTCGAGAATAAACAAGAAAAGGCGACAGTAACCACACCTGAGGTGAAGAGGGAAGAAAAGGTAGAAACCGTAGCTCCTGAAGCCAAGAAGGATGAAAAGATAGAAACCGTAGCTCCTGAAGCCAAGAAGGAGGAAAAGGTAGAAAACGTAGCTCCTGAAGCCAAGAAGGAGGAAAAGGTAGAAACCGCAGCTCCTGAAGCTAAGAAGGAGGAAAAAACTACCGGGAAGTCTTTAGACTCCAATGATTCAAAGAGCCTTGATGCTGTAAACAGTGCTCTTCTTTCAAGTATTGCGCCTAAGACTGGAGCTGATCCGATTGTTGAGAAGCAGACTCAGCATGAAGACAAAAAAATCTCCTTCAAGTCTGCAGGTGTCGGTTTTAGTTTCTCCGGCAAAAAAACTTCTGCAGCAACTGATAAGAAGGTTGAATCAGTGGTTGCCAAAAACGAATCAGTTCCATCCGCAAAATCAACTGAAAACAAGGGAATGACCCTTAAGGAAATGGTGGCAGCAAAGTCAAATGGCGTTGCGACGTCAAAAGATGCTCAAAAGTCTGTTTCAGATACAAAGACTGTTTCTTCAGTTGATAACAGCGTAAAGGCTGCCGGTACTTCCGAGAACAGGATTCGCGATTTAAGTCATGCTGCTGTAGAAACAGCTATGACCGGTTCTGTCAATAAATATCATGAAGCCATGGAAAACACCGTGGTTAAGAATATCACTTCGCATGATACCAAGAACGTCAAGCCGACCATGACTTTAAAAGAAGCAGTGAAGGTTCATTCAGATCGTTTTGTTGGTGTCGGTTCTGCAGGGGGATCTCAACAAGGTGTTGCTGAAAAGAAAGCTGTATCAGAAAAGAGTATGGATGATAATATTGCTGAAAACGGCAATATTAAGAATTTCTTCCAGACTCAGGAGATTGCTAAGAATATAATCAGCAATAATGCCAGCAAATCTGATGCAACGAAATCAGCAGATGATGAAGCACCGAGTGTAGTTGAAGGTGACAAGAACCAGTACGGCGGAGCAGTAGCTGATCTGGCCCGTAAGACTCAGGTGGAGAATGCGGTCAAGTTTGCCAGCTCTTCATCTTTAGCTGAAAAAGCTGAAGAAATGAAGAATTCTCTGGAAAAGACAATTGAACTCAAGGCTGAGGTTATCAGTAAGTCATCCCTGGCAGGAAAGGCTGTGTCTGAAGGGGGAGAAGAAAAGGTTAAGGTTGAACCTCAGGTTGAAAAGACCTCAGCAGTGTCCAGTACTGAATTCAAGCAGGTACAGGCTGAAGCCGGAACTGAAAGTAAGATTAATCCTTCAAAGACTGATGTTAAGGAGGAAAAGAAGGAATCATCTCTGCTTGATTCGATTACTTCTTCTGACAAAGCTGATGATGCTGACGCTGATCAGCAGTTATCAATGAAGACAAAGTCACTCGTGGATAATCTGAAGCCTAATGTTCATCATGTATCTAAGGAGGAGTATGCCAATAAGGGTAAGGCACTTCTCTCTAGCGTGATTTCCTCAATTAACCAGAATAAGTCTGATGATAGCAGTCTCAGTGACGATATAATGCCAGGACAACCGGCCGAACCGGTAAAACAGAAACTCAAGCCAAGTGCTACCGGCTTCAATCTGTCATCCGAGGATTTAGTTCGTATCAATAAACAGCGTGCCGAGGAAAAGAAAGCAAGAGAAGAGGCTGAAGCTAAGCAGCGTGCTGAGGATATTGCCTTAGGAAAGATAAAGGTGGCTCATGCACCGCAGAAGTTTAAGCTTGATAAGTCCGCAGATTCTTTCTCTGTAAATGATGCCAAGGCTGCTGAGCTCAGAGAGCGCCATCGTATTAATGATATTGCCAAAGCTGCTGCAGCCAAGTACGAGCAGAACCGCCGTTCTCAGGAAAAGCAGGATCTTGAGCGTGATGTTAATACAGTCAAAGCCATTGAGGAATTTGAACTTGAAGGTCGCAATGGTGATTTCGTATTTGACTATACCGGAAGTAACAAGTCTAAGGACGATACTCCTGTAGAAGAATTTGAAATGACGGAAAAGCGTCGCGAAATGTTGCGTAATTACGAGACGAGCAAACGTCCGGAAGTTGCTGTGAAGAGAAATCTTGATTCTGCAAACTTCTTTAATGCTAATGATCATCGTAAGAATAAGTATGGTAACGCAACTAACAGCTCCAATCAGATTCCTCGTAAGGTAAGTAACGTTACCGGTTTCGACAGCTCATTATTCAGTGATAAGCCAAAGACCACTGTAGCCCAGAAGACTAATCCTGAAAGAAGTACTCAGGATTACGCCCGCGTGGACAAGATGATTGAAGAAAGAACCCGTGAACTCGAGGCCAGAAAGGTAGACGAAACTGTAAACCGTACTGATACTGTATCAGTTCAATCTCAAACTGTAGATATCGTGGTTACCAGCCAGGACGGCCACAAGATTGGTGAGGAAAAGACTAAAGCAACTGAAATGGTAGCTCCTGTTGCCTCCAAAGTGGAATCAGCTCCTGAGGTTACTGCTGTTGAGGGAGTCAAGTCACCTGAGGTTACTGAAGTTAACAAGCTTACTCCGTTCCCTAGAACCGGAGTTCCTTTCCAGTCAACTATCGGTCTGGGAATTGTGGCTATTCCAAAGATTGGTGAGGTTGTATTTGTTAACGGACAGAAGGTTACTCTCGACAAGCCTATCATTATGTCTCAGAGTCTGGCAATATATGCCAACGGTAATGATACAGAATCCATTATCAAGATTTTCGGTCGTGATTCACTGAACGCTTCAATGATTGTTAAGCTTGAAACCATGATGGAAAATCAGGTTCGCGTACCTGGTATTGAATGGCCGAGAGCTCTGGTTAAGAATGAATCCGGTGATATCGTCGGTTGCGTGATGAGAAATGTTAATACAACATCTCTACAGACAATGTGTAATTCAAGAGATTATTATTTCCATAATTACAACCGTGCCGATATCATTAAACAGGCTCTGGATTATCTGAATATGGTGAAGAATCTTCATGAACTTAACATATATCTAGGTGTTGAGGATATGAACTCCATTGCCGTTGCTTCAGATAAGTCTGTATCATTTATTAACTTGGAAAAGATGCAGATCGGTGATTATCCTTATCTGCCTAATCTGAATGCAGTTACCGCTCCGGAGCTTGCCGGTGAAGATACTACCAGAATGGCTGATGAGGTGAGTGATCGCTTTGTCGTTGCTTCAACATTGTTCAAGTTCCTGTTCCTAGGCAGAAGTCCGTTTGTTTCAAGCTCACTTCAGGGGGTGCCTGTAGATAAGCTTTTGGCCTTCAGATTCCCTGAAAATGTTCTTGATCCAATGGTTCCGCCGAAGGATGAAGCATACTTTATTTGGAGTTATCTGCCGGATAATGTTAAGGAAGCATTCATTGCCTCCCTGTCTAACGGTTATCATGATTATGAACGCCGTAAGACTGTGGATGACTGGATTAAGCTTTTGAATAAATTCAAGGATGAACTGCAGTCTCCTGATGTCGCTCCGATGGCCTTGGAACTCTTCCCTTCACGTATGGCTGTCGGCGATCCTTCAACCTGTGTTGAATGTAAGCTATGCCGCACCTCAGTTCCTAAGACTGATGCTGCAATTACCGGAGGGTTCTGTCATCACTGCTTTAACCAGAGAGGCCGTCTGTCTAAGTGTGCCTGCTGTGGCAAGACATTCCTGGTAAGCTATCGTGATATCAAGGTATCCAAGGGTGACAGCTCTCAGTTGTGTCAGTCCTGTAAGAACAAGTTCATGCATACCAGAACTATCGGCACATGTCATGAATGTAACCGTTCATACGTGATTACTGAGGGGGATGAACTTATGTATAAGGATGCTATTTATACCAAGTGTCAGGACTGTATCCGCAGAGAGAAGGCCGCTAAGCCGAAGACTGATAAACCGGCTGAAAAATCAAGCATTATCAGTTCATAATCAAAATTTATAGCTTAACCAGCTACGTTTTTCAGGCATCCTGCAAAGGGTGCCTTTTTTTGTTTTTTGTGTGTGCTAGATATGATGGTTTTTTGAAGTGTCGAATATCACCGCCTATAATATCTCGGAGAATGAAGTCCTAATGAATGTGTTCCTAGAAAATACCTGCAACATTATTAATTTTCTTATCTTTAATAGCTGGGATAAAGTTTAATGTCATAAGAAATAAATTCTACAGAAGAGAATTATGGAGAGTTTTCGTTACCTTGATAGAAGTTGATAGGTACATTATCTCTGAGACAGTCTGTATAGCTCTGTTTTATTAGGCTTTGTTTATGTCGCAGATGTTATTTTGTTTTTATTGTGATGCTTTAGGATATTGCTAACAGATTGTATGTCGGTCAACGATCGCTAAATAAGTACATAAAAAACAGACACCATGTATGGTCTACAGTTTATTCGTCATCGTTTTGCTTCTTGATATATTCAAACCAAAACAACGGAAAAGCATTTAATATCGCAATCTTTTGATGTGGTGTAACATATTTTTTTATTTGATTATCGAAAATTGATCGCTGGTTTATAGTACTTTTATCGGATGGGACGGAATAGCTTCCTGAACATATATAATTTGCCTTTTTTATATTCATGTCTTTTATGTGCAACCAGTTTTGTTTAATTATATCAGTCCTTTCATTATCGTCACACTCTCTCAATTCTCCTGAACTTTTTTTTATGTCAAAGCACAGATACTTTAATGTTTTATAAAATGAATATTCATTGACTAACTGTTTGAAGCTTTTTTCACACGTTAAATTGAAAGTGTATTCTTTATAATTATCATCCGGCAAAGCAGTTTTAAAGAATCTGTACGATTCGATCATTGGATAATTTATATATAGTTTTACACCATTTCGTTCATTCAAGTTTTCATTTTCAAAATAATTGAACAGTTCTATAATTTTTCTGTTTTGTTCTTCTATTGTAAGTTTATTATGTATATCAAGGTCGTAATCGAAGAATAAATAAATTTCAGATACCTCGTATGAGTATTTGACTTTACATAGATCCGATACTACTTCATTATGCTTGGAAGTCTCTTCTTTGAGTACGTTTATTAAATCAAT
Organism: uncultured Pseudomonadota bacterium; assembly: GCA_900315145.1. Classification (GTDB taxonomy): domain Bacteria; phylum Pseudomonadota; class Gammaproteobacteria; order Enterobacterales; family Succinivibrionaceae; genus Ruminobacter. Next base: position 26,574 of record OMYE01000017.1, read on the forward strand.
TGAACCATCAAAAACGCCATACTCTTTTATTGTGTTATACAACGAAAAGATGTTGCTACAGTAATAGTGAAGAATGTCCTCTTCTTTCATTTTATAATTAAAAATTTTTTTAAGGTTTTATATATGCGAGGCTCGTCGTTTTTACCTTCAAAAATAAATAGAATCATTTGCCGAATTTTCCACCTCTGTAAAATTTTTCAAGATTGTGGCCAAAGCGAATTTCTTGTGGTGTGGAGTTGTGAGCGTTAATTATTTTATCTTTGGAACAGATGAAATAGCAGTCTGGACGAAGAAGAGCATTTGTAAAAATTGAAGTGTTGTGAGTTGTTAGCATAACCTGACAGTCATATGATTTTAATTTTTCAATGATAAAATACGAAAGTTCGAAGTGATAAAAAGCATCAAATTCATCAATAAATATGAAAGAAGGACACTTATTTTTATCAGCAATATCTTCTAACCAGAAGTACACAAGCAATAGAGAATTCATTCCGGAGGATGCAGCAAGGTGAAAGTCTAAAGCTTTGTTATCTCCGTATTTTATGACTAATTGTTCAGTGCCGTTGACGACTGTGTGAGCCAGTTCGTCTTTGAACCCCGCGGCTTTAAAGAATTCCTGTAAATCAGAAAAATGGTTATCTTTGACTATTTTATCGATAATAAGCTGATGTGACACCGGTGTGTAACCTATAAAGCCCCTGTTTTCGAGAGACCAAAACATAAGCATTTTATTTACAAAAGCATAGAATTTTTCAAATAGTTCATTTGTTTCATTTTTTACCAGCATGACATTGGATTTAATAAAGCGAAGAATTGAAAAACCGAGATTTTCCAAATTTAGAACAACATTTTTTGAACCTGCAAAGTTTAGTTCAATTTCTGAAGTGGATTTTGAACGATCATATTTTGCAAATGTCGTTTTATTAATACATAGTTTTTCAGATATTAAATTTCCTTGGCTGTTTTTTGTATAAGAGTAAATAATATCCTTGTTATCAAAGGAGAAGGTGTATTCAAAGAAAACTGTATCATTATTCGAAACAAGGTTTTTATAATTTGTGTACTTATTCGGACTGACATAATTATCAGTGATAGTGGCCACAATGTCAAAAATCGCAAGACCGAGGGATGATTTTCCACTGGCGTTTTTTCCATACATTACGGCTGTTTTTACAATTCCGTTTCTGATCGCTTCGGAATTGAAGGTGTAGTTGCCGGTGGCAGAAAGGTCTATTTTTATTTCTTTCTCAAAAGCTTTAAAATTAGCTACAGACAATGATTTAAGCATAAAAATTCCTGTGTGTTAATTCTGTTAAAATGACTGATAATATCAGAATTTTATTTCTGCCGTAATTTTTTTACGGTAGTATATATTCAGTTTTTAATAATTACAAATATTTTTTAAATCTGCAGTATATATTGGTGCTCTATATTGGAAATTAGGTGTCTTTAATCAGGAAAGGTTAAATAATCCGGACAAATAGACGGCATATAGACAGTGAATCACCTAAGCTCTACTATTTTTGTATGACTAAATATTCCGACACATACATACGGCAACAACCATCTGAAGTTTAATCAGTATTACGAGCCATTTTCAGGTTGAACGATGTTATTTCGTTATCTATGCTTTGGTCAGACCTTCCTGTTTTGCAATATGCTTGAGAACAGTGTACGTACCGGCCCTCAGTGTATCTGACAAAGCCGGAAGTTCCGGAAGAATTGCTGTTGTTGTAATAATTCCAGAATAATATAGCTCAAAATTCTCGTTGGGCCACATTAAAGTACTGTCATCATCACAGAGCTTGCCAATGCATTTCTTTACATCCTTATTGTACTTCTTAGCCGGAATGCAGGTTGAGCTAATGACATGGTAAACATACTTACTGTTATTTCGCTTGAATAATTTTGTCCCTTCCGGTCTCTTAACCATGACGTTGCTTAGCATCTGCTATTTCCTAATATTTAGTCATACTTTATCGTAGAGTTTAGGTTAATCACGATACTTGATAAACAGAATTCGCTTAAAACCATTGAAAGTTGCAAATTCAATAGTCAAGTGCATATTCCTGCAGAATGAGTCTTTTTGAAATACTGGTATTTGACAATTTCCTTGTAATCAACGAACTTAATAGTTCTCCGGACTGTCCTGAGAGTATTGTTTTCTTATTCATGTTGTATGAGGTGTTAAAAAATATGTAAAATCCCCGGAGTTGTTTATTTTTCAAACCTTTGAAAGTAAATACTATGCTAAAGTTCAAAAAATAAAACACAAATGGTTTAAGATGTATATTAAAAAAGCTATTCTATAATGTAGCCTATAGTTGAGTATACGACGGACGTAACTGCTGTTTTTTTTAATATATACTGGCTGTAAACCGATAGCTTTCAGTTTAGTAGAATTCAGCGGTTTATTTTTTAGAATAATAAAAAATTAACAACAAATAATAAATTAGAAATTAATAACTATTTACTAATGAAACGAGAGCGATAAAACTGATTTATCTCTTGTGTTTATTACTTGGGCGGGATAATCACAGAGTCGAATGGAACTGACTGTTGCCGGTTGATATCGGATCATGGATGATTTGAAACAGGTAGAC
>OMYE01000098.1 GCA_900315145.1 uncultured Pseudomonadota bacterium
AGAGCAAGAGAATCTACCGCCAGGCACCGGCAAAGACCATGAAGCGCAATTATATGGCTTTTCACACGTTTGATCCGGATGTGGCGATTGACGATCTGATCGAAATTCATCGACAAAGACAGAAACAGTGATAGCCAGAACCTGAACGACCTCACCTATGCGGCGGTTTTTTTCTATGTTCAAAGATGCTTCATCCGTAAGCGTAACAGCAATCCGCTTTATATACGTTATTTTAGAATTGTTTTATTATGAGCCCATCAACGAATTTGATGAACGGAGTTTCATTTGATGGTTCAAAATTACAGTAGCAAATTTTAGTAAAGGGTCTGAAAAACTATTATATTTTTCACGGCTCCCTTTTAATATTTTCTGATATTTATTGCGTTTTCCATTAATTCAAAATGAATGACTTTACATTATTAAAAAAAGCATCCCTGACTACGCTCTCAGTAATGATATTAATAGCTGTTTCCTCATGTTCAGTATCCACCTCGTCCTCTGACAATAAGCCTGAATCATTTACGTATACTTCCGCTGAAAATAATGGCGCTAAAGATAACTTAAATAATCCTGATCCTGAAATCTCTGCTGTGAACAATCTGAGCTACTACGATGATGTGAATTTTGTCCTGAATTACAAGCAAAGTTCAGCACTGGAAAACGCTTTAGATACAACCGTATACGAAAAGAGGCTGAGAAGCATAGATGACGTTGACAACGAACTACTTCGCTCTATTGAGAGAAAAAAGCTTAAAAAGCTAATTATTGCTTATAATTTAAATTCAATATATGGAACGCAGTCACCATTTTACCGTATCTGCAGGATCACAGACAAAATAGATTTTGATATTGTATTCGACGATCAGGTAACAGATATTTCAGGGCTTTTTGAAGGTTGCACATTAAGTACCCTCCCTAAATCCATGGACTTCTCCCGGGTTACCTCCATGACAAAAATGTTTGCTAACACGATCATTAATACTCCACTTAAAATTAATGCTCCTTCTGTTACAAGACTGGATAATATGTTTATGGGAGCAAAACTGAACAACAAAATCAGCTTTACTCCGGAAACACGTCCGGTTTCAGTCGCCGGCATGTTTGAAGAAGCCTTATTTGCCCCAGGTGTTATGGCCCCACACATCGATACATCAAGGGTCACTGAAATGCAGGGGATGTTTAGAAAAGCCAAGAATCTTAAGACTATACCGGCCTATAACACTGCTATGGTAAGCAATATGTCTGAAATGTTTCGTGGCAGCTCTGTATCAGAAATTCCGAATCTTGATACACCTAAGGCTCTGTATATGAAGCATATGTTTACCGATACAGTTATTGATGCTCCGCTGAATATTAATGCCCCGTCAGTTTACGAAATGGACGGAATGTTCATGGGGGCAAAACTGAACAACAAAATCAGCTTTACTCCGGAAACACGTCCGGTTTCAGTTGTCAGTATGTTTGAAGAAACCTACTTTGCCCCAGATGTTTCTGTGCCGAACCTTGACTTATCAAGAGTCACCAGTATGCAAAGCATGTTTTGTAATACGGTCATTAATTATCCTCTAGACATAAATGCTCCGGCAGTTACCGGTATGGATCGTATGTTCAAAAAGGCGCAGCTGAACAGGGAAATCAGTTTTACAGCTGAAACCCGTCCGGTTTCAGTCGCAGGTATGTTCGAAGAAGCCTCATTTGCACCTGGTGTGTCTGCACCATTCTTTGATACCTCCAATGTTACCGACATGGGGCAAATGTTCAAGGGCTCCAAAAATATTCAAACAGTACCCGCGTACAACACTGCGCGGGTCAGCAGTTTCTTTGAAATGTTCCGGGGAAGTTCTGTATCTGAGGTTCCGGTATTCGACACCTCCAATGCAAAGAATATGGCCGGCATGTTTGCCGGAACTTCAAATCTGAAGGATATTCCTGAATTAAACATGACAGGGGTAGGCTGTCCAGATTACGGAAGCCAGTACACAGATTCCGGTGAAAATCAGACTTCCGGGAAGCTAAAAGAAAACTGCCGTCGTTATCTAATTCAGGTTGCAGAAAAACAACCTGCAAAAAAAGCATCAGGAGAAATCAGCAGTGTAATCTGCATTATCGCTCTGCCAATATGTGCCTCTGTTTTAACCTCTGAGGTAATATTAAGCATTCAGGGAACCCCCGGTCAAAGGTAGAAAATTTTGGTAGCAGAGGTTTTAGGGCATGATGTCAACTAAAGTATTGACATCATGCCATTGCGGCCAGCAGGGGGAGTGATTTTTTTCAGAGACAGGGGACAATTATTTATATTCATTTTTCATTATCAGAATCAGAAAATATCAAAAATATGATAAATCCGGATATTACAGGAATTAACGAGAGATAAGTATCCAGAATTTTGTTTGCATCTCCGAGTTTTATGATTAATTTTAGCTCGTTTCTAAAAAGAATAAAAAACTTTGAGATGTAGTAGAAATATATGCTCATTTCATTCGGGAATTATACCAGCAAATGTTGTTCAGGTAAATTCTAGGAATCCGGCGTAAGACATTACAAAGATGAACTTTCAGTCAGTGAAATGTATGATATATATCACGTATAAATATTCTGTCTAACGGGAAATTTTGAAAAAAGGTCTTTCTGGCTATACTATTTTTATTAAAAATAATAAATTACATCTAAATTATATCCAAGATAGAATCAATAGTTAGTTAGATTTCTTTGTTATTTATTTTGTTATTTATAAACGGAGGCAGGAATGTCAGCTGACAGTACAAATACTGAAACAGGTAATGAAAGCAGGATCATAGGAGACAAAGGGGGGTTAGAACAGGATTTAAGCCAGATGGAATCTGAAAGTAGCAGACATTTCGCGGTGAGCCTGCTTTTTAAGGAAAAAACAGCTTTACCGGATAACGAAACACTGTTGAATATTCTTAAAAAACATCTAGGTGCGGTCACCGGCATGAGTTACAGCGAGAACATGGCAGCCTTCTCAGCTGACAAGTACAAGGTTCTGTTTGACGGTAAAAGTGAACTGGCGCCACAGCTTGTGTTAATGAAATGCACGGAAATTGATGAACCTCTTCTTGACGATGTTTCAGCTACACAGTTATGGGACTGTCCTGAGTCAGATACTATTCTGGATGAATGTCAATTCAGAATAGTAGCAACAGATATGCTGAGTTCTGTTCTGGACTATCATCAGCATGCAAAGATGCTGGTTGAATATATAGAAGCACTTATGGAGGCATTTCCTACGTGTGAAGCTGTACTTTTTGATAACTCAATGAAAATGCATAGCAGAGAATCCATAATTAACTGCGATCTGCCAGACGATTTCAAGTTCATTAATTTAGGCGTTAATGTCAGATTTTTCCAACTTCAGGGAACTGATGATTTCATTGTTGACTCTTTGGGAATGAGTTTGCTGGGATTACCTGATGTACAGTATCATTTTCATGGTATGAATGTTAATGCTGTTGTCAATCATGCATATACACTGTTGTCATACCTCTTTGATAACGGCTGTGTTATCGAATCAGGTGATACCTTTGATGGTGTTAATGAAAGTGGTGATATAACAGGGGATGTTCAGTGGCTGTTGAATTACGAAGATTCGCTTATTCAGCCCGTGCGTGAAGTTTTAGATGTTGATACAGGTATCTATGCTTCAGGCGATAGATAAATCAGATCATTTGATAAACAGCTTTTATGTATAAAGCTGTTTAAAGGCTGAATTCAGTAGACTTTTAATACCATAATTTTTTACATGGTGTTACGGTTAACAATATTGAACTTAATGTAGCCTGTATACTTTATCTTGTTAATCAGAAAATGTTATTATGGATAATATATAGAATCTAAACAATAAAAATACTGATGAAAAAATGTTTATGACTTATTTTTTTATCATTGAGGTCATAACAATTAAACAGTGTCTATTCTTTTCATTTTTTTATGGCAGATCCGGACTTTTCCGGAGATACCGGATTAAGATGTGAATTTTAGATTTTCTTTCCTGTTGTTTTTAATGGTTGTATTCAGATTCGCTTTTTTTTAGTTGCTGCTTTAATGGAAGAATCTGAAGTTATTGTTCTTTTAATTCCATAGAGAGCACGGAAGGTGTAATACTATGAAATCTAAGTGCAGTCTGCTGTTTAAGACTAGATGTCGTCCTATTATCCCGTTATGCAGGGTGATAGCTCTAGTGATTTTGCTGCCTGCAGCAGTATGTGCCCATAATCATAATATTGAAGATGAGAAAACCATACGTGTCGGATGGCACGAGGCTCCGTTCTTCATTATAGATGCGGAAGGAAGACGTTCCGGATACTCATACGAATACCAGCAGAAGATTGGTGCTTATACCGGATGGAAGTATGAGTATGTAGAAGGGGGATGGTCATCTCTTCTCGATATGCTCAAAAAAGGCGAGATTGACCTTCTGGCAAATGTTTCTTACACGGAGGAACGCGCCCGTGATTTTCTCTATACATCATTACCAATGGGAACTGAGGCATATTATTTATTTGTTTCACCCGGTAATTCAACAATCTCTTCTGAGAACTATAAATCCCTGAACGGAAAAATAATCGGTGTCGCCAAAAACAGTATTCAAGTGGATTTATTCCGAAAATGGGCAAAAGATCATAATGTCACACCAGAGCTTGTTGAGATGACAAGCACGGAAGAGGAATCCCTGCATATGCTGGGGTTTGAACTGGATGCTTTTGTCACAATGGACATTAATATTGCGCCTAATATTGCAGTTCCTGTATGGAAAATTGGTTCCTCAGATTACTATTTTGCGGTCAGTTCAGAAAGGGCTGATCTACTGCCTTTACTTAATACTGCAATGAGCAGAATACAGGATGAGAATATCCAGTACAGTCATCAGCTTGGAGAGAAGTATTTCAAAATAGCTAAAGTCAACCAGTTTCTTAATGCTGAGGAAAAGTCCTGGCTGGCGGAACATGGAAAGATTAGGGTAGGGTATCTGGATAACTATCTGGCATTCTGCGATAAAGATGAGAGGACGGGTGAGTTAACCGGGACATTAAGGGATTATCTCGATTATGCATCTTCTGCATTTGTGAATGCCACTATTGAATATGAAGCTGTTTCCTATAATTCAATATCCGAAGCTTTAAAGGCTCTGCACAGAGGGGATATTGATATTATGTTTCCTGCAAATCTCAGTATATCTGATGCTGAATCGATGGATTTAGTGCTGAGTCCCATGCTGATGCGAACTGAAATGGATGCTGTGGTTCCTGAGTCAGCCCCGAAGGATTTTATTCTTAAGGATAAGGTAACTGTAGCTATTAATAGAGGAAACACCAACTACGAAAAGTTTCTTAAAGAGTACTTCCCGAACTGGCAGACGAAATATTATCAGAGTACTCCTGAAGGCCTAAATGCGATAGCATCAGGTGATGTTGATACTCTGATTATAAGTAACTATCGCTACAGCAATATAGCTAGACAATGTGAAAAATTAAATCTAATAACGGTTGATACCGGGATAGATTTGGGGTATTACATAGCTGTCCGTCGTGGAAACACTGAACTTTATTCTATTCTTGCCAAAATGACAGCGATTGTTCCGGAAAGTGTTACCCATGCTGCTCTTACATACTATTCCAATGAAGATGCTAAGACTGACTTTACTGATATTATAAAGAAAAATCTGGTTAGTTTTATTCTCGGAATAATAATATTTGTCATGCTGATAATGTTCCTGCTCATGCGAAACATCAGAGCGGAAAAGAAAGTTACGGATGATGAGCAAAAAATAAAAGATCTAAGTGCCAAAGTTTTTGTAGATGCATTGACACGCGTCAGGAACAAGGGAGGGTATGACGAGTATACCGGCAGGCTGCAATCATATCTCAGGAATGGAGAAGTTACTGAACTGGCGATAGGTGTATTCGACTGTGATAATCTGAAGAAGATAAATGATCAGTACGGACATGACAAAGGAAATCTGTATCTGCAGGCATCCTGCAAACTTATTTGCGAAGTGTTTAAGCATAGTCCTGTTTTCCGTACCGGCGGTGATGAATTTGTCGTGATTTTTCTTGGTTCTGATTATGAAAACAGAAAAGAGCTGATGAATCAGTTTAATGAGAGTCAGAATTTAATTTATACAGAAAAAAAGGATGCCTGGGATAAGGTCAGTGTTTCCTTTGGAGTTGCAGTTTATGATCCTCTGATTGACAGATCCGTTAATGAACTGATGCGTAGAGCTGATACTTTAATGTATGAAAATAAGCGCATCAGGAAATCAAAGTAATAGTAAATTCTTTATAGAAAGTAATAGAATTGTATTGATCTTTTTATAAGTAATCTTTATCTATCATAAATCAAAGTATCCGGATTCAGCGTATATTTATGCGAGTCGTGAGGTATATTCTTTATCGTGTAAAGTGAATATATTCTTTGTATACAAGCAGAATGGGAAATTGTGCATTGAACCTAAAGGTACATCTATGCTTGATCTCCAACAATTTGACTTGTTTATCCGGACAACCGGTGAGTGTGGTTGACCCAATCTTCGTTATTAATCATAATACTCGGAAGTAATCAGGTTCTGTCAGACCAGCAGCAGGGCGCATCATTCAGTTTTCCGGAAATACTAAAGATAAAAGGTATTATTGAAGGTATTGTTTAGAAGATGCCGGCCGTGCCTAAATTAAAGATTTGACTGAATATAATATGGTTTGGATTGATTTGGTAAGAAAAACAATAAGAAAATAACACGATGAATTACAAGAGTTTTTTAAATGAAGTTGATCAGCATGTATCCACCCGTAATGCTGATTCCCTGAGATTATTTATTCACGAGATGGCCCGTACGGTTCCTGAAGACTCCCGAATTAAATTT
>OMYE01000181.1 GCA_900315145.1 uncultured Pseudomonadota bacterium
TAGTCAAGGAATGCTCTCAGGGCGGGTTCTGTGATACTCCGTCAGGTAATGTCACAGTCAGAATCAACGGACATAACTACACGGCAAACAGCAGTAACAACTACAGCATCACCTTCCCTAATAATGATGTGGTTACCTATAACGTAAATCCTGTTTCTGAAAACACTCTGGTTTTCTGCGGAACCAGCAATACAGCCCTTGCTGAAAATTCATGTTCATTCACCACTACCGAGTGTGTAGAGGCAGAGACCAGTGATATTGAGAACTATGTCAATTCCGTAAACACCCAGTCTTTCTACACGGATACCCTGGCCTCAGAAGTTACCGCAGTCAACAGTGTCAACATAAAGTTCAAAGGAAACACCGAGACAGTCATCAGCGATACCGCCAACGGCACGACAACTCTTTTCAGCGGAAAAGATCATGCACAGAACTTTGCCGAGCAGACAGTATCCAATATACCGGTCACCTACAATACCTCTACCCATGAACTGGTACCTAAATTCAAATTCATGACCACCGTTGACAGAGGGACGCTGTATCCGGTACAGCTGACTCTCAACATTACCAAAACCGTCTTTAACTATAAGACAGGTAAGAATGAATCAGTAAGCGATACCATTGATGTTCCTTTGAATGAAGGCGAAACTCCGGATCAGTATCTTCTGGCCATACCTTACGTCCTCTGCTATGACTTCAATGAATCAGCCAATCCTTTCGGAACCAGAGTAGTCACTGATAAATACAGACCTCTGTATGTAAATGCCCCGTATCATCTTAACAGCTACGGTGTGGCCTGCCCTGACTCCGGATGTACCGGAAGCGGTACCCAGAGCGGTCTGAAAAACCTCTGTAACACGGCTCCGGTTGTCAAGGTTCCTACCGCCACCGGGAAATCCAGGAGTATCGTACCTAACACATTAAGCCGGGTATCCATTGATCCTGCGAAGTTAAAAACGTGGAGCTCCAATCTTTCGGGAAATACCCTGCCGGAGGATCAGTCTACCCTGTATAAAATTTACAACCCGGACAGTTCTGCCGAAGCCACTTATCTCAATATAGGTTTTACTGGTACAGCTTCTCATCAGAGCAGCCGATTAAGCCTCGTACAGTCTCAACCATAGGCTCCTACGTATACAGTCCGGTATTCAGTGTGATTCCTAAGAGTCTCTCCATAGCCAGTGACAGCTACTCTGTTAATGATTATTACAAATTCCGTGAAATCAGCGGCTTCGATTTTGTAAAATACGGTAATCTGGACATTCTTAAAAATGACATAGCCGGCCAGATAGGAGTGGAAAGCTGTCCGTTCTACTATAGTCAGAGAGCCACCTTCTCAGGGTATCTGGGACTTTACGGTGTTAACGGAGGTAAAATTTCCTCATACGACAGCAGTCTCTATACCGTTAAAAAAGTTAAAGACACAGACTATGACGGAATACTGCTTATTGCTCCAATGGTGGTAAACTCTACCGGCTATACGGAAGAACCGAAATACAATCCGTGTAAAGCAGTATCGGCAGACAGATCCTACTGCTCAGGATATGACACCTTTGTCAAGAACAAAGGTATTCCGTTCTACACCACCGTATATATTCCAAACTTTAATGAAGGTGCCACCAGGCGCAAGACGGCGAGTGAAGCCTTTATTTTCTACAGTAGAATTAATAACTGTCTGGCCAATAACGATGATTACTCCTTCAATAATAAAAATGACTGCGATTCACTGTCATTCACCTGCGATGAATCATCAAATTACTGCGTAGCATCAAACATTACCACTACTCAGGACACAGATCTTGTCGGAGAGCTTTCTCTGAACGATGATCATGGAAAATATGCCGATAAACTGCGTACCCTGAATTCCTATACCTTATACATGGGACGTATCTCTGCGGACAATATTGTGGGAACAGGAACCAGTACCAGAGACGGAGGCTTTGAAAATAACGCCCTGTATACTCCGCTGATTATCAGACACTATGACGGTACCGGCTGGCACGGGGTCACGGACAACTGCAGTGAACTCTACATAAACGACAGCGGTAACTACCTCAACAGTCTTGATTTTACCAATACCAGCGGTACCATCAGCTACAAACTGTGCAAGGATTCAGTTGATACTGCCAATACAGAATGTGATGACACCAAGAAGAGGTTCTCCAATGGTTACCTGTGGCTGAAGGCCATTAACGGAGGCTCCGGTGACGCCTATACCACCTTTAACCTGAAAAAGAGTACCGGCGAGATGGCAACAGGTCCGTTCTACCATTTAGGACATCTCTATGACTCAAGCACCTCTACCGGAAGCTTTAACTTTAAAACCTTCAACAGTAATAAGCGCATCATAGATCGTAAATTTGATAAATAGACCAAAGTAAAAACAGGCTTAATTCGATACAGGCAGCCGGAAACTATTCCGTCTGCCTGTCTTTTTTTACAATGAATCCATAATGAAATGAATCAGCATTTTTTATTTTTTCAGCAGTTCAGAAATGCAGAACAAGTAGCTGACATAACGGTGGAAAAAAAAATGGAAACAAAATGAATTAAAACAATAAAAAAACAGGTGCCCTGACAGTATCCAGCAGAATATAGCATCTTAAAAAGAACCGCTGTTATAATCACTGTTAAGTAAGAAGGCCGGAAGCTTAAGCTCCCGGCCTTCTTTTAAGATTTATCTGTAAGGTTAATATATCCCCGCTAAGTACTTGTATTCAGGATGGAAATATCACCTCTCAGGCATTTTAACGGGAAGCACCGCCACCTCCGAAGTGTCCTCCGCCGCCACTCCGGTGATGACCGCCACCGCTGCTTCTGTATCTGTGTCCTGAATTTCCTGAGGAACTTCTTCCTCCGTACTCTTTATCTCTCTTGGCAAAGCTGGAGCCACGATAAGTTTCAGGTGATACGGACTCAACAATGGTAGCAATAATACAGATAAAAATCAGATAACCGAAAGAGTTAATCAATAAAGTAACCAGCACAAAAATAGCATTCCCTTCCCAGCCGGCCTTGTCCTCCTCATTGGCTGAACCTGATTTTTCAAAAGGGGCATCAGCCATGGTTACTTTATCAGGTTCTGCCGGGACTTCATCGGTAATAAACTTTAAATTGTCGCCAGGCTTGATATCATATATTTTATAAAGCTCGCTAAGTACAGCCACAAATGTATTTACTGCAGCCTTATTCCATTCACCTTTTTTCTTAGGTTCTACGGCATAGTCATCGAGTATTCTTCCTGCTTTGGCATCAGGTATTCCACCTTCAAGCCCCTTGCCTACCTCAAGTCTGACATGTTTGTTATCAGGAGCAGTGGTAAAAAGAATCAGAATACCGTTGTCCAGATCCTTATCGCCTATGCCCCATTGATTGGCCAGTTTCAACGAGTATTGTTCTAAAGAGTCATCTCTGGTATCAGGAACCGTAACCACCACAACCTGGGCTTTGGTTTTATCGTCAAGAATTCTGGCCTGTTCTGCAATATACCTTTCAGAAGACTCTGTGAGAACATGACTGTAGTCATTTACGTAGAACACGGAGGTATGATTAGGATACACGTAGTCCGAACTGAACATCAGGATAAACGACAGAGGACCTGTAAGCAGCATAAAGACCAGCCAGTATATCCATGGATGTTTTTCGTTGGCATTAAAAAGAAAAATAAAAAAATTTTTAATCATAAGAGTAATTCGTATGGAAAATTAAAAAACATGCATGTATCAATTTTAAATTATCTGTTTATATTCAAGTTCAGTAAAAGCTTGAATATGCCGGTGCAGTATATTACTTTTAAGATTTATTTAATTCAACTGATGTCAAAAACTTTTTCAATCAATATAATCACTCCGGAATAACCGGCTGAATTTCATATTTCAGATTACTGAAAGATATTTATATGGTTCACCATTCCACGGTACAGCATTTTGGTTATTCCATAATTATTAACTTAGCTAATCTGAAATTTGTGCAGACTGTAACACAAGAGTTTTAACCGCCCCAAAATACGTTTATAAACTGCTAAAATTACATACTGTAGGGTTTGGTGCTTTTTTCAGCAATCAGAGGATAACGGAATGAACAGACCGGCAATTATTATCGCAACTATAATGAGCCTCTTTTCACCTGCACTGTATGCTTCACACTATAACGATCTTTTAGAAGGAAACTGGGTGGTAACTTCGATATACAATAAAGAAATCCCTCGTGCCGAACTGCATTTTAAAGGGAATCAGGTGGAGATAGTTAATGTAGAGGAAAAGCCTATAACAACAGAATACACCATAAAGGATATCCAGCTCACCGAATTTGTGGTTAATTTTGAATATTCGCATGATGTAACCAGAGGCAACGGCCGGGTGGTAACCTATACCGAACACTACGATTTACTCTTTCACATCGATGGAGGTCATTTCATTTTGTCAAATCAGGGATTTGAATATGACGGACGCGGTCCAATCATCATGGAAGAGTACATGAAAAAAGAAGAACTTATTGACGGCTATCAATCTGAACTCAGCCAAAAACTAAACAATCACAAGCCGGTTCCTACGTATAAAGAATAAGGTGGAAAAATTATCTTAGTATCCGGGAGAGTAAATACGTTAACTCTCCCCTTATCGATAGATAAAGCATTTAATTTTTACTATTTAATCTTTCTTTTCGTCTTTTATCTAATATCTGCTTCAATCGTTCCGCATTCTGCCCCAATTTTTCAGTTAGGCGATTCATTCTTTGCCGTTCCTCATCTTGCATTTTTTTATATTCCTCTGGATGCTCTATCTTGAATCTTTCTTCAGCTTCAATTTTTTCAATAGCTCGCCTATGGGATATTTTGGATTCTGTCTCTGATATATAATCCTTGGTTAATTCCAAGTCATGATCATCTATAATACTGATTTTATTCTCATATCTGTATAGCATCAGATTTGCAAGCATCTATTCTGCTGTCATCACGAGTATAAGAAAACAATGTGACCATGCCTCTCAATTCATCCATGTGAGACATCAGGAAAGACACTTTCTCATCGTGGGTTTTATCTTTAACCTGTTCAATCAGAGCAATATAAGCCTTTTCATATTCCAATGCATTTCTTTTGTTTTCACCACTTTCACAATATTCTATTGCCTCGTCTATTGAAGACCACCATCCTAAAGAATC
>OMYE01000219.1 GCA_900315145.1 uncultured Pseudomonadota bacterium
CAACTGGTCGTTCATTTGCAATTGTTTGGGATAATTTTGTACAAAATTTATTTAAAGGAAAACATATAGAGGTGATACAAAATGGAAAAACCATAACGACCTTTGAGCCAACCAAAGAAAGCATGTCATTGAGAGAGATAGAAGGAGCTGGTGAATATTGCTTTCAGCCTTAACTTTTGATCAAAGTTACCACATGATCTAGATCTACTAACGATATTCAGAATTAATCAATCTCACCCCCCTTGTATTTTCAAGGGGGTTCTTATTTTTAACCTTTAATTTTTTTTGAGATTTTCCCTCACTAATTTAATAATAAAGAACTGTAGAAAGCACTTATTTTTCAAGGCTTAGGACACTATTTTTCACAACCTATCAAAACCTTCTGATTATGATTTTGAATATAAACATAGTAAAAGAACAAAACTATTTCCTATTTTCAACGGTTCGAAACATCCATAACTTTCATGATAAGTGCCTAATTTTTTTAGGATAAATGTCATTTATCATGAAAGTAAAACTGTCATCAGGATGTTCTGCCACACAGTCTGCTACCTGCTTAATCTCCCCCTGATTAACTGCATTAAAAACAATATATTTGCCGGTCATAAGAGTCTGTTTAAGAGGATTGATCATCATTCCCCTTACGTCTTCATTTATGGTAATTGTAGGGTCCAGATATCTTGTTTTCCTATAGATAGCCATCGGGAGACTCACAGTATTCCGGTCTCTGAAGAAGTTGTTTCTGGCTCTTTCAGCAGCCTTATTCCAATCATAGGCCATAGCCCGTTTTTTCATTTCTTCCGCCATGTCCGGTTCGGATATCTGCAGAACTTCTCCAAGTTTACCTAAATTACCATATCTGTCTTTTTTGACTTCCTCACGGAGATAGATATGGTTGGATATACCGGATATACGGCTTAAATAACAGACCTCACTGCTATCCGCCTCGTCCGCATACGGCATACAGGTGGAATTACGGTTTTGTTGATCAGGATCGGCTATGATAATCTGCGGTACGTCAGTTACGTTGTACTGTCTGAACAATAAAGGATTAATCTGAATATTCGGCGGAAAGAATGTTGTTGCTTCGCTTTCTGTATCTTTTTCTGGTTTATACAGCCGATGCTGACGTTCGGAGAAAGATGCAAGGCTCTCCCCCGGAAGAATCCCGCGAAATATAATAAATACATTTGATTCTCCGGCAACACTCGAATAAAGAGATTTTAAGGCAGTGTCCCCCATTGACTGAGATGCAAATATGTATATCGGATAATGTGAAGGATCATCTACTGAGACGTTTTCTGTATTATCAGCGGCTGATTTTTCCATCTCAGTTAATGAAGTAAGCATTTTCTCATAGGTTTCCGGATCCATAGTTTCTCTGAGTTCATACAAAGTCTTCTTTGTTTGAATAAGTAGAGACTGCTCATCTGCTTTTTTTACAGAGGAGGATGTTACTTCCTGTTTGGCCAGATCGGTCATCCGGATGCTTTCAGCTTTAATCTCGGAAATAGTATTCATATCTTCTGCAGATATATTCTGATTACGGGCCTCTTCGATCAACTCATCAGTTTTTTCATCTACTCCGTAGCCTGAATTACCTGCCGACAGCAAAGAAACCGTAAGCACGGCCAATAATGTCTTCTTCATCAACGTAGCCCCAGTATCTGGAATCATAGGAATGTTCAGTATCGCCTAACATGTAGAATTTATGAGGAGGAATGATTTCCTTGAATATGAATTTTTTAGGAACCTTTATCCCGTGCCTTTCAAAAATAGGGAAACCTGATGCAACAATTTTTCCGTTTATCATGATTTCGTGTTTTTCGTTAATTTCCACGGTATCTCCTGGAATCCCCCTCAGATACTTAACGAAAATAGTGCCTTTTTTGTAGAGAGCCCCTTCCTGACTTCTGAAGGTATAGAGTTCATCACGCTGCCATTCATGTGTTGTATAGTCAGTGATTTTCTTTGTGACAAACATGTAGTACATGTCTTTAATACAGGACAGCTGTCTTTCATTTTCGGCGCCGATGTGCCCCCAGAAACTAATGTTTATATGTTTTTCCAACAGATCAAAGGTAGTTACCCCTACCCAGATACTAATAGCTGCGTACAGCGACCATTTAGCAACTTCGCAGTATTACTCGCTTAGAACCGGTTTTAACTGTAACGTTTTTCATGGTACCACCTGAACAGTTGTCACTAATCGCCTAGATGGTAACTGATTTTTTTTAAGTAATTTTCTAACGGACTTATGGTAAACGTGAAAATGTTTGAATATTTTGGCTCTTGGTATAATTGCCGAGATTCAAAGTAAGGATCAGTTCTGTCTTGACAGGTTCTCGAATGTATTTTGATGTCAGATTGACAGTATAAATTTTATATTCTGTTTCTATCATACTCAGATTATATGGGCTTTCAAGATAAAAACCTCTCAAACATTTTGAATGAGATGATTTAATTTGAGTAATGATGAAAGTAAAGGAAATTTATAGAACTTTTTGACCTGTAGTTCTTTCTAAAACAGACGCAAAATTGCATGCAACCGTTCAAAACCGGTCAAGAACCGTTCAAAATTCGTGTATGCATTGATTTATAAGGCTTTTAGACTTCCAATTATTCCTAAAACAGACACAAAACTGCATGCAACCGTTCAAAACCGGTCAGGAACCGTTCAAAATTCGTGTATGCATAATTCGTGTATGCATTGATATATAAGGCTTTTAGACTTCCAATTATTCCTAAAACAGACACAAAACTGCATGCAACCGTTCAAAACCAGTCAGGAACCGTTCAAAATCCGTGTATGCTTTGATTTATAAGGCTTTTAGACTTCCATTTCTTCCTAAACAAGTGCAAAATTACATATAACCGTTCAAAAAAGTTTGTAAGTTTTTATTGTTTTCTGATCACAGCTTCGTATGTTCTGTTTGGGGATGATTTGTTTCCATTCGGTTCTATAAAATTACACTCTATAAGATGATTTAATCTAGTATTTACTGTCCCACCAGATTTACCGGTATAAGCAACAAGTTGAGATTTTTTTGCTGGGCCTTGATTGATAATATACGTTAGTATACTTTTCTCTAAGTCATCCAACTTATTCCAGTTTTCAATGCCTACATGTGACATCGCCAATTTTTTTTGACGTAATGTTCGCATAACAATATTGTTGAATAATATCAAAGTAACCTTACTATCACGATTCATGTAACGTGGCTCATCCAGAAAAAATTTCTTCATATCTGAAAAAATTCGTTTTACACCTTCATTTAACTCTCTTACCCAACCTAAGTCAGTTAAAACACGTGAAATTTTTGGATTGCGGGAATAACGAGTAGTTAAAATATTTTCTACGGTTACTATATTAGGTAATCCTCCTGGACTTTCAATTTCCAATCGATCATCATACATACTTACAAGAATATAACTACCTTGCATTGCATAATCACGATGAGTAACAGCGTTTACAATACCTTCAAGCCAGGCAAATTCTGGATATTCCGGAATATTTTCAAACCGACCATCCCTGTTAAAAAATGTAAATTCTCTTAATTGGGTTGATATAAAGCGTTTGGATTCTTCAATGATATAAGGAATAGGTCCTTCAATGCTGTAATCCTTTGTTATATTAATTTCTGAACCAACTTGTAATTGAGAGCCGTTGTATCGAACAAATCGTAGTCTGCAGTTTGAATAAAAACTCTGTATGTTTTTTGCAAAAAGAAGAACAGCTGCATTCGTAAGATACTCTTTATCGTTTCTTCTCTTTATAAAGCCTCTTGCTTTCAGAACCTGTTTAGTATCGACATCTGGCGCTCCTATAGATTCTTTATATTTTTGAATTAATTGATCGTCTAGATCTTCAATTATCGCATCTTCATTGCATTCGTCTTCAAAATGTCTCGCACCCTTAGTATATTCAAGGTTTCTGAGATTATCTCCTAACATTTCTTGTGTCTTATCACCTATGCGAAGGTAGGTTTTATCAGCACTTGTACGGATAACTTGATCAGGACTGCATCTCACATGTATAAGCAGTACACGGTCTTGTTTTCCATGTTCATTTTCGACATTCAGAAACTCTGGTTCATAATTAGGCATTGGACGACAACAGTCTTTGGGAGTGTTTATCAAATCATTAATTCTATCTTCTCCAATTGAATTAATGCCTTCAATACGCATTGTCTTATCAGTTATGCCTATTGCCACTGTACCGCCTTCAGCATTTGCAAATGCCGTGATGAGCTGCGCTAAATCCTTAGGTTTAATTTGAGCAGATTTTCTATCAAAATTCTTATTTTCAGGTTTTGTAGTTAAATATTCTATAGTAAGTAATGGATTGATCTTGGAACCGCTCATTTAATAATCTCCATAGGACGATACAATAATAGTGAATATTCGTCTGATATGATTAAGTATAACATCCCAATGATAAAAAAACCTCTCATACGTTTTGATGAGAGGTTTTAATTCAATGGAGTTTTAGATTCTGATAGTCAAATTAATTCAGACTATGATTCTGGAGAATCGCAGCTGTCTGCTGTAAAACATCTTCTGATAAAGCAGATACTGAAACATCAGCTGAGAATAATGATGCCAGAATACCAGGTGCATAGATTAAGCCGAGACCTGCAGAGATACCGATTGCGAATGACATGATAGACTGCTTTGCAACACCACCAACAATACCAACAAGAATAAAGGCACCGGCAATAACACGACCGAGAGAACCCTGAGTCCACGCTGCGATACGGTTCCAGATGGAATCG
>OMYE01000077.1 GCA_900315145.1 uncultured Pseudomonadota bacterium
TACTTTTTTTATCATGAATACATCAGGAGATTATCTTGATGAAAACGGCACATGGAATGCAGACAGGAATATTTTCGGGATGCAGCCGGTTTATCCGCATCGTAAAAACCTGGGAGAAATCAGTTTTACCATAAATCCCCGGATAATTCTCTATCTCAACGGTATGCGGGATCAGGCCTTCAGGGCAGAGTTTATGGCTGACGGTGAGCCGTTTGCCCGGACCGTGAGGAGTTCCGGAACGTTTGCTGTTAATGAACTGCCGGTACTTCATGATAAGTACGAATTCACTCTTGCCGAAGGCGGAAAATACGAAGCCCCGCTTGACGAACAGGACGCTTCATCCGTGGATTTTACCGGGGAGGAATCCCTGAACAGTTCTGAATTTGGCTGCGGTCCGGCAGGCGCAACCGGCGAGTTTACCGAAGCGAGTACCGGAGCTGATGCCGGTTCATCTGAAGATATATCCTCAGGAGACAGTGAAGATGCCGGAACCGAGAAGCCTGTGGAAGACACCATTCCTCCCGTGGAATCAGGTGAAAGCAGTTTATCCGGCAATGGCTCGGAATCAGGGGATATCCGTTTTTTGAAGATAAAAATGGAGCCTGAAATACCTGAAAATAAGAGCAGAGCCGGTTATCTTCTAAAAGGGAGCATGTGGATTGCGTTTCTTATCGCGGTTCTCCTGCTTATATATTTCGTTATTGTCCGTTGATGTCCCGGTTGCGTAATAAAGTTTTGGAGAAACAGTAAATGATATTTGATAGTTGGCTGCAGAATAACAGTAATATAGTAACGGTTGCCGGTGTCGCCATAATCATTTGCGTAGTCACATACTTCGTCATCTATGATATTTACTGGAAAAAAAGAAGACATATTGATGAGACTATCGGAAAACTCAACGTGTTTTTCAACAGAATTCTGGAAAATCAGCAGAAATCAAGCGTTGACCGTTTCTTTAAGGAAGAGCTGCAGAAGTCTGAATCCAAAAAATACCAGCGGCTGCTGCTTTTATTTAAAAATTCTCTGGTGGAATATGTGGAGGACGGCTCAGATATCCAGAAATACTGTAACTCTAAATGTGCCGAGGATTTTTTCAACGAGCATTCCCTGGCCGGGGAACTGCTGGACAACCGGCCGATAGTACCGTCCATTCTCACCGGTCTGGGGGTGCTGGGAACATTTATCGGGCTGGTTATTATGCTCTATGAAATGCAGGATATATCCTTAACCTCCGGAGGAATGTCCGTTTCAGATGATGGTGCGGGGAATGCCGCTTCAGCGTTCGGTTTTAATGATCCTTTAAGAATTTTAGGCGGTGCCTGGACGGCGTTTTTCACTTCCATTGCCGGCATCATTGCCAGTATCGTCAGTAACTGTGCCTTTAAGGTGCAGAGTTCCAGGGTGGTGGAGGCCATAAGTGATCTCCAGTTTAAGATTGACAACATATTTCCGCCGAATATCAGCAACGATAATGCTCTGCTCAAGCTTGGCGTACGGGAGAACTCCGTGCAGTGGTGTATCAAGACGATGGAAAAGAGCATCGTGGAATCATTAAAGCAGACATCAAGGGAATCCGCCGTACTTCTTGCCGATTCCATAACCAAATACATTGCCGATGTTAACCGCGAGGCTCAGCAGGAGGCGATAAATCAGATGGCAAGAGTACTAGGTTCTGCTCTTAACAGATATACCGAGGAGCTTAAAAAGTCGGCTGAAGAGTTTGAAAGAATAACTACCAATGTTTCGGTAATTGTTAAGGACAGCTATGACCGGATGGCTGCCAAGTTTGAGGAAATGACGGACGGAACACTGTCATCCATCGGCAGTATCAGCAGTGACATCAGAACCTGGTCAGAGCTTTCCGTAAAACTCGGGGAGAGCGGCAGTGACATCTGTTCCCGGCTGGATGAGATTATCGACAGAACCTCTGACAGTCTGAAGCAGTGCAGTGAAGTGTATGCCTCCATGGAGGGTATTCAGAAAAACATGGCCAATAATCTTATCAGTCTGCAGAAGCGCAGTGATGATAATCAGGTTTATATGGATAAATTCATGGAACAGTCATCCAGACTTCATGAAATTTTTGCACTGCTTGAGAACAATCAGAAAATGATGCAGCAGGTGGTAAGCGAAATGAAGGATTTTACTCCGGAAATAGACGTGTCGCTTAAGGAAAATCTCCGGGAATATACCAAAAATGTCAATAATCTTACCCGGGAGCTTGCCGAAAAGTGGAAGGATACTTATGTGGAGAGGGCTAAGCACTACGAGGATGTGGCTTCCAAAACCATGGATTATGTTACCAAAGCCTTTAAGGTTATGTCGGATATCCATGATGATCGGGAATAATATTTAAATTTTCAGCAGCTGTTCAGAGAGGAAGTGCTGCATGCAGTCATGTTAAACCATTGAGTGATAATGATGCCATGCAGTATGACAGGCTGAAAAAGAAGATGGCAGCTGCTGAAAAGGTCAGGTGGATGAATGTCGATGGATAACTATAATTTCAGATTTGATTTGACGGCGGAAATACCCCGCCTCACCGACATCTGGCCGGAGGAGAGGCTGTTTGTTTCATCTGATGAAGGTGGGGATAACGGCAGCTCGTTTGAAAAAATCATGAATGAGAAAGGTCATGTCCTTCTTCATTATGCCCGCCGTGTTGATCCGAATATCCGGTTTATCCGGGAATTACTGAAACTACTTGACGGAAATGCCGGTTTTTCATCAGGGGAATTTGCGCGTATTGTCAGAAATTTTCTTATCCGCTATCAGCGTGATGACGGAGGAGAGTCCGGTGCCGATGCGGAAAAGAGGCTGTTTCTGCTGCTTTTTTTCTGGAAATACTACAATCTGATTACCGATAACAACCTGTACTACCTTTACATTCTGAACAATTCTCCGTTCCGTTTTTCCGACCTCTCTCCTGATGTGATTGCCGAAAATATTCTGATAAAGGCCTCCGGGCTCAGTATTGAGGATTTGGAAACAACACTCTATTGTGAGGAGATACGGGAATCCCGGTTCAACTGGATAAGAGATTTTCTGAAAATCGGCATTACCTTCAATGTAGCCAATCTTAAGAATCTAGTTGCCATCTGCAGTTCCTCCAGGGATCCGGGAACTGATATTATCAGTGCCATGATGGATAAAAAATATCTGAAGGAACACGGCATTATGGATGCCAGAAACAATCTTGGACCGCTTTTTTTTATGGAACTTGCGGAAACACTGTTTATGAATTTAAAAGAGACCGGGAAAAAAGGCCTCAGGTTTTTTCAGTGCTTTTCACGGGAATCAGTGGTTGATGACATTTATGAGCTGCTTATTCGCAAAAGAGCCGAGGATTTACTCCAAAAACTCAATAGCCGGAGTACCATCGGAACTGACGGATATCTCCCCGGGGAAGAAAGACCGGACAGTCCGGGTAATATCTTATTCGTGGTGTTTGCCTTTGTTTTTGAGTATCTCTATATTCACCGCGGGACCATCTTCAGAAAAGTGAGAGGAGCAGGAGATGATGCGAAAAAAAATGACGCAGACGACACCGCTGATGACGGCTGCTTTGATTTTGCGAAGGCTGCCGGCAGCCCCGGTGGATTAATGAGTGAGCTCGGCAGACTGCATCTCGGCCTTGCCGATGTTTTTGATTTCTTTAAAGAAATGAGAGAGCAGGTGGTTCAAAGGGGATTCCTTACCCAATATGTTTACGGATACCAAGTGAATCATTTTATCGGTTATTTAAGGGAATTTATCAGGGAGCTTCCGGTGACCGCCGATGTATACCGGCTTCTCTTTGCCGGTGAGACCTGGGAAAATAATAAAACGTTAAGTCCGCATGACCATGCTTTTCTGCAGGTGCTTCTGCTGGAGAGTTTTACCGGTGTCATGGTTCGCACCGGGAAGAACGGTACATTGATGGAAAAAATTACCAGATTCGGCTTCAGTCCGTCTCAGGGTGGCGGAATTACCGCCGGTGATATCGTTAATGTACGGTGTTATTTTTCCCAGAGACATTTAATTACCCTGAAAAATGAGTTTAAAACGGTATTATCCGGATTATCCATAGGCAGATCCAGGGATGCCAATTCCTACTGCCTTATTCAGAGAAAAAACGGAATGTACCTTCTGGTCTGGTCAGATACTCCGGGCCTGCCGACATCATTTTTCTGTTACGGCGGAAGATTAGGCGCCGGCGGTTATTTTAACGGCACAACCCAGTATTTCAGCATGGATGACGTTCTTTGTGAACTGGAGTATTTATGTCAGGCATAGGAAAAAGAATATATGGTGAGTTCATTCTTCCGACAGTACCTTGTGAAAAGGAAAAGGTACTGCCGGAAAGAGGCTCTGCGCCTGACCTGACGGAAATGATGGAGATGATCCATGAAGATGAGTGATACCGGGAATACTGCCGCAT
The DNA here is from genome assembly GCA_900315145.1 of uncultured Pseudomonadota bacterium. Classification (GTDB taxonomy): domain Bacteria; phylum Pseudomonadota; class Gammaproteobacteria; order Enterobacterales; family Succinivibrionaceae; genus Ruminobacter. The sequence continues at coordinate 4,421 of OMYE01000077.1, forward strand.
TAAACAGAATTCTTGTCAATTCCAGGGGATTGGTAAGGTATGTCATTCTGTCGGACAGTCTGGATCCTGCCGAGCTTAATTCCGGCATTCCGGGAGTCGGAATGGGCAAAAGACCGGAATACGGCGGTATTTTAGAGAAAACAGTCCTTATTTTTGATGATGCCCTTATTACCGAAGGCTGGGCAGACGATCCGCGTTACAGCGGTAAGGATAAAAAGTCCGACGGCGACGGAAAGGAGCAGAATGAAACGGCGGTTAAGGAAAATCTTGCCAGAAAGATATTGCATGAATATGAAAAAATCCTGACCGGTTTACAAAAAAATCCCGAGGATTTCTGGAGCAGCCGTGATACGGTTATGAGTATTTCCGGACTGACCGCCTGCGGTCTTCTGATTAATTATTTAAAGGAACCTTTTATTTCAAAAGGCAGAATGTATCAGCCCGCAGGAACTTCTGCATCCGGCAGGTCTGAAGAAAACTCAGAAGTTTCAGACCGGCAGAAAAATGGCGACGGTTCCCTTAAACATACTCTTTTTGCAGACAGGTCTCAGGAGGCGGATCTGCTGCTTCTAGCAGTGGAGCTTGTTTCAAAGGTGGATTTTATTGAACTTCCGCTCATAATGAAATATTTTCCGGTATGCGGAGAGTTGGTTAAGGAACATGTCGCCGGCATGAAAAAATTTATCAGGGAGCGGATTCACAGCCTTTTTGAAGAACTTCTTAATGCTCCCGGAGATATGCACAGGGCCGCCATGTTCATAAGCCGGGTTAAGGCGATGATAACCGGACATGTCATCAGTCTGGATTTTATGGAATTCTTTGTAAAGCGGCTGGAACTGCACAGCTACGGCAGTGCATACGGTAATTTTACAGTAAAAGGCCGGTCATCCGGGGTGGCGGTGAGGGGCGAGTACCTGCTTGGACCCGTTATGGAATCCTTTGATGAAAAAACGGAGGCAGTGGTCAGAAGTATCAGAGAGATTTTCAGTCCGGGAACTGCCGGCGGCCGAACCGGCGGGCACAGCGGCCTCTGTTATTTGAGTCTGGAACACTGCCTTGAAGGCATTAGGAGGGCGGAAAAGACCTTCGGGGATTTTTTAAGGGAGTTCAGCAGTGGAGAACTGTCCGGTCAGAGGCTTGTTTACCGTTTTCTCAGGGAGTTGGATTCCCGGGAATACCATTTTATTACTGACGGCAGATTCTATGTCTATCGGTTTTTAATGGAGAGGCTCCGCCGGCAGGTGCGGGAGAAGTTCTCATCATTTTCCGGGTATGGTGAAAAAGCTTCTGCGGATGAGGTTACTTCGGCTACCGCAAGATACCTTGGCATGATGTACGAGCAGCCGTATGCCTTCAGAGAAGATGATCCGCATGCCGGAAAAACCGCCGGCAGGATTGCCGGTTCGTCTGAGCTGCCTAAACCTTATACTTCAGGACCGGTGTACGAAAGAATATTCAAAAACAACGGCAGAAAAAGATATTTTCTGCTGGAGGTGGTTCGTCACCACCGAAAAAACAGTCCGACGGTGAAGGAAGAGAGTGTTTACGTAAGAATTTATATGAAAAATTCCACTCAGAACTATCAGCTTGAGAGGGCGTTTCTGTTTAAGGACGGTGATAATTATTTTGAATATCAGAATTTTTTCAGCGGTGACAGGGTGGTATTTCGCTTCAGCCATAAAATTTTTTATGCCGATTTTGCCTGCATGGTACGTGATTTTGTTCTGCAGATGCACGGAGTGGCACCGGACGGCATAAGGAATTTTACCGGAGAAGAATTAAAGGATTTTAAAGCTAAAGTATAGAAGAACCTGATACCGGCAAAAGGAAAGGTTAAAAGCGACAGATAAGGAAAACGGATAAATCAGAGGCTCTGCTACAGTCATGAATATTGATTTATATACGGCAAAACTAGCGGGACAGCGGGAGTATATAAAAGCCAATTCAGCCTATTTTCAGGAGAATGACGTTTATGAGAATACCGCCATGCTGATAAGCTGCATTAATTTATTTACCGCCTGCCGAGGCTCCTACAGGCGGGAAAGTCTGCAGCTTTTTGTAAATGAAGTCCGGGAATTTACGGTGATACTGCAGCCGTTTCTGAATTATCATGATTTTAGAAACCTTAACAGGGCCTATGATAACTTCAAGTTTTTCGTGAAGGATAATTATGCCGGAGAATACGGCGAACTGCTGATTCCGTCCGTAGTGCAGCAGTACGTCAAAATCGAACACAGGCCGGTGCATGACAGCAGAGCCATGACATCGGGTCTTATAGCGAACTTTGCCGACAGAGTTGATTTTTCTGAAAAAAAGACGGAAGGTGACAAAACCTATGCAACAGTCAGAAATGATACGGTACTGAAACTCCGGGATAATTTCGGAGTGATTAAAATAATTCTGATTATTATTGCCGTGCTTCTGGTAATACTGATGCTGCTTATACTGCTTGTCTACCTGCCGCTGATTCTGTTCTTCTAGGATGATTGAAAGATACGGCGGAGCTGTGCCATTTTTTTTTATGGCACTGTCGGACAGTGAACAGCCCCGTGGCTTCAGCCTTTTAAAAATTAAACAGACAATGGTACATGCGATGAGAAGACATAATGCGAAAAGAGATTATTCGGTAATATCCGATTACTGGATTTCCTACACGGACATGGCCCTTGGGCTCCTTATTCTGGTGCTTATCGTTCTGTTTCTGTTAATCGGATACGTGGGCAGTAATTACATAAAAAGGTCGGATCTGGATAAGACCTACGTGGAAAAGACTCAGATTGAAAAGGAATACATAAAAAGGTCGGAGCTGGATAAAACTTACGTGGAAAAGACTCAGATTGAAAAGGAATACATAAAGAAGGATAAGGTGGAGTCTGATTACGTAAAAAAGGAACTGTTTGAGGGGCTGGAGAATGATAACCGGAGATTAAAAGAGGGGCTGGAAAAGAATATCAATAATATCAGGGAAATAATAAACCGAATCAGTGATGACATCAGCAGTAAGACGGGGAATTCCGGCAGGAAGCTTAAGGTTTCCGTTGATACGGAAAATCTGGTTATCCACATAAGCGCTGATACTCTTGGCTTTAAATCGGGGAGTCATGAGCTGACTGCCGAACAGAAGCAGATAATAAAAAATGTTATTGCCGAATCATTTTATGATGTATTCACCAGCGGAAAATACGGGAAAATGGTTGATGATTCCGTGGATACGATATTTATAGAGGGACATACCGACAGTGACAGATACAGCGGATTAAGAGGTAACTGGGGATTGTCCACATTCAGAGCCATTGAATTCTGGGAGAATTTTAAGCCGGAAAATGCAGGTTTCTTTGAAAATTACACTAACAGCCGGAAACAGAAGATGTTTTCAGTGAGCGGTTATGGTGAAACCAGAGCCGTGGTTCCGAACAGCGATGAGATAAACAAATCCAAAAACAGACGTATTGATATTAAATTTATTCCGCGGACGGATAAGGAAAGTATTTTAGGCAATTAGAAACAGCCGTCCGGAGGTAATGAGAGCTTTAAGAAAAAAGGATAAAACGTCAGATAAGCAGGAATAAGTGACGGAAAACCGGGAGAGCAGGTAGGAATGCCTGTTTAACACCGTTGGCCGGAGCTGGCAAGATGCAGGAACGTAATGACTATGGATAATTTTGGTTTTGATTTTTTTCCGGGAAATCCCTTCTGTCTTTTAGATACCACCATAGATGCTTCACTTGAAAGTATAGTTGTCAGAACGGCAAAATACCGGAAGGTATGCTATAACCCGGATTTACTCGAAGCAGCCTTCTGCCGCAAGCGCTATGCCGCACTTTTTAAAATTGAAGACGGGGCCGGTTATCGTGATGTGAGTGACACCTTTTTTCTGAATGACGAAGTCAGACTGGTAATGGCCCAGTTCTGGTTTATCAGGGAAAGCATCTACGATGAGTATGTTTTGCGGTGTGATGAACCTGAGGGGCTGGTATATCTCAGGGATGCTCTCAGACAACTGAAGAAAAGAAATCTCCGTCAGAAACATAATCTCTTTGTGGCCGAACTGATATTGAGAAAATGTCAGGATTTGAAAAAAAACGGGGGATTTGCCCCCCGCGACCTGATAACGGACAGCACCCTTGATGACAGTGAACTTGTGGATGAGGCGGAGAAATTATATACCTACGGCAATATATGCAGTCTTTTCGGGCATATCAGTTCTGATGACCGGCTGATGAATCCCGCCTTTTTTATGGAGAATCTGATTGAGACGCTGTATCTTGATTTACAGAATATTGGAGCAACCAAGTGGGGAAGCATCAGTAGTAAAAACATGACGTCCGTGGCGCATTCAGATATGGAGAATGACAATGAAACCTGGAAGGAACAATGTCATATACTCTGGACAATGTATAAGGATTTGTACGATAAATGGTTTGAGGCTGATCAAATCATGGCGGAACTATGCGGCAGTAACAGTGGGTGGAGATATGATCCTGCGGACAGAGTACTCGGGGGCAGGGAGCTTGAAAGACTGTACAGAGGCATTTTTCCTCTGATAAATGCCGTAACCAAAGGAAAATACTGCTTTGCGTTTCTAAGATATCTTAAGGATCTTTTAAGGCAGCTTATTTATTTTCTGGCAGCCCCGGTGCGCACTATGAATAGTGAAACTGGAAATATGGTTTATGTGCAGCATCTGGTAAAACTAAGTGAACTGACATCAAAGCTTATGCAGAAAATAGATGAGACGGAACCTTTGGAG
>OMYE01000046.1 GCA_900315145.1 uncultured Pseudomonadota bacterium
AGGTCGCACATTCTCCGCTTAAGGGAATTGACCTTAACGTAATACCCGCCTGGCATCTTACCGACTCTGAAAACAATCTTATTTCAGGTAAAGGCGTTTTAGTAGGCGTAACCGACACAGCTGTGGACATTGAACATGAGGATCTCATTAATAAAGTTCATCATTTAACTGACGCACCAGCCTTCATAAATCCGGGAATAACCCTTGAAGATGTTTTAGAGGATGAGGACGTTCTACACGGGACAGGAGTTTCCGGCATTATAGCCGCTGAGGCTAATAATGGTAAAGGGCTAAGAGGCATAGCATTTGACGCGGATATACTATCATATGATATGAACAGAATATCATCAGCACTGAGCATAACCTCTGTCAAAGGACCTCATCTGTACAATGCAAGTATCGGTCTGGACAGCAGTTACGACTATAGTCCTGATTATGAAACCGCCTTCCAGATTATGTTTGAAAACAATATTCCGTTTATTAAGGCCTCAGGTAATGAATTTGACGGTCCGGACCTCTTTGACGACGATGATGATGACGATGACGATAACAACATCTTTGGGGACAAGGACAAACCTCAGTACCCTATTGAATGTCGCGAAGCCAATGTAGAATGCCAGTACAACGAACTTTCATCTCTAAACCGCGGCAGATACAACATTTCAGTCACCGGCATTAATTCTCTCGGTAAGAAGGCCAGCTACGCATCATCAGGTTCCTTTGTGTGGGTAGCAGGTGCTGCAGGTGAATCAGGATATGATAATTCATCTGATTCATCAGCTGCCAATGTAAGTACACTTTCAAGATTTTCTCCGAAAAAGTATGATGACTGGGATGCCGGTACTCCTTGGAGAACAAATAAGGAATTCTACAATATCAGAAAATTCTATACTCACAGGATGAACGGAACCTCCGCCGCAACCCCTTCTGTAACAGGCGTTGCCTCTTTGGTTAAACAGGCCAAGCCGGATCTCACCGTACCGCAGCTGAGATATATTTTTGCCACCACATCAAATAATGACCTGACCTCAGGATGGAGCACTCTGGCTTACGAACCGCAGGTGGTTATACCTCCGGAATACGCTGGCGAGAAATTTACTGCAGATTTAGGCTGGTATGAAAACGGCGCCGGTCTCAGATTCTCTAACCATTTCGGTTTCGGTGTAGTCAATGCAGCAGAGGCAGTTAAAAAAGCCCTGACCTGTAACGATGACGCTCTCTGTGCCAAGAGAAGCGCCCTGCCGGAAGACTTCGTCAGCACCAACGAAAATCCGTGTACCAGCGATGACGGTGGCAGAAACGTGACCTGCATATTCACCGGCTTTGTCAATGCGGACACCCCTGAGAAAACCGGAAACAGAATTGAAATTGAAGAGACCAGTATCAATTTGAGTTCATTCCGCCACCTGAGAAACAGTGAGGATCCGGAATTATGCGCCCATGCATCAGGTGAGGATCTCGATAAAATAACTCCTGAAGGTCTTATTTTCTCAAGTTTCAATCTTCAGATAGATATGACCTCTCCTGACAACACCAGAACCCTGATTAAGCCTATATACACTTTATGGGACTACAATGCCGATATAATGAAGGATTTAGTTGTTCATTCTCCTGATTACGGTTTTGATTTCTTGGTTCATAATTCATCATACTTTACTGAAACCTTCACTCCGACTGATAAATTTACAGTCAAATTCAGAAGTAAATGCAGTATTGACGTGGATACCCTTAACAAGAATATCTATGTTTTGATTGGCGGATATGCTGAATAGAAATAAAACATCATAAAGGTCGCTAAGACCTGTATAGTCTGCCGCCGGAACCCCGGCGGCATTTTTATATAAGCCCGGTACAGCATTATTTAATCTTTATAAAGTTTTATAATCCTTATAAACTCATTAAAAATACAGACCGGTATATCAATTTTACAGCCAGCTATCTCCATTAACATCTTTATACAGTTTGTTAATTTGTTAATACTCTCAACAATAACATTATGTTTTTTTGCAAATAATTTATATTTTTCTACCTTATAATGATATAATGATTGTTGTAAAACTGTACTTTATAGCATTTTGTCCATGACAACCGTCACAAAAGAACATTCTGCCATAAAAAGAGATATCAGCCATTCCTGCCGGTATCCGGCATTGAAGCCGTTTTTCTGCGTAACACGTATGATTAATGAGTGACAGCACCATGAAAATACGCTGATAAGTATAGTGATACGCATAAAAATAACCATAAAAAAACCGCCGCATAAAAAAGGACAAAATATAAGGCAGCGGTTGTGTACTGATTCAAGACTCTCCACAACTACAGACTGCACAGTCAAATCAGACTGCGACAATGAGACCATGAGTCTGACTCAATACATAAATAAAAAGGAAAAAGCATTTCAAGAGGGAAAAATAATGTTGAAAAAAATAGCAAGTCTTACCGGAACTGCTACATTGGTTCTGACTGCTCTTTCATGTATGCAGACAGCTGAAGCCGCAGGTAAATTTGCCTGGCAGAAGGATGTGGTCTGTAAACGCAGTACCGTAGCCACACCTATCAATATCACAACCGAAAACATGAGTAGCAGTGTCAACAACGGCAAAGGTTGCTTCAATGGTCCTAATAAAAACTGTAACATCAGAATGTACCAGATCATGGTGGAAAGCTACATCCACGGTGAAGGCGGTGCCATGGGCTACGGTTATGCATGGGGACCTAGCCAGCACGACGGTAACCTCAAAGGCATTATTGAAAACCTGAACTACATTAAATCAACAGGTGCCAACGCTATTTTACTCACCCCTATTTTCAAGACTGAAATCGCTCAGAATCAGGATAACGAATTATATAAGCTGGACGGTACAGGCTACTTTACCTCCAACTATTTCCAGGTTGATCCGAAGTTCGGCACCATGGAGGAGCTTAAGGATCTGGTTAACAAGGCTCACGCTCTCGGTATGAGAGTTATCTTCGACGCCGCCTTCGGTCACTCAAAGATTAATGTAAATCCGATAAGTCCAAGCGGTCACCGCCTGGTACTTGACAAGCAGTGCCGTGATATCACCGGTAATCCTGACCACATGATATTCACCTACGGTACCTGTTTCAACACTGCCCAGTCCATAGACTTCCTCAAAGAAATAGCCACCTACTGGGTTAAGGAAGCCAAGATCGACGGATGGAGACTCGACCAGACTTTCCAGATCAAGCCTGAACAGTGGAAGGAAATCCGCAAGGCTATGGAACAGGAATCAGCCAAGCCTGCAAATGCCTACAAGCTCGGCAATCAGACAGTTCAGCCGGCTGCCTTCATGATGGCTCAGATGTTCTCATACAATCTTAAGGACTACCAGAACGTTGCCTTTGTCAACAACAGTCTGGAAAGTGCCATCGGTCTTCCGGTCAGAAACAGCATGATCAGAGTATTCGCCACCAAGGAATCATACAGCAACGGCGACTGCTCCAAGCCTGCTTCAATGCTTAATGAAGACACCATGAAGCTCAATACTCTCGAACAGCATGCTTCTATGGTAAGCTATATCTCCAATCACGAGCTGGTCCGTTTTGGTGACCTGCTGCAGCGTGCCGGCTATGAACAGGACGGCAACAAAGGGGATTCATACTACAATGCACACCGCGCAGTAATCAGCTACATGACTGCAATGTCCGGTCCGATGATTCTGTTCTACGGGGATGAATTCGGTGAAGATATGCCGAACTTCTCAAAGCAGCCTGCCACCAAGTGTTATGAAATCAACCAGTGTGACGACCACGTATCAAGAACGCAGGCGAGAACCAGCGGTTTCACCTCTCAGGAACAGGCTTTAAGAAAGGACGTGGCTGAGTACCTGAATCTGCGTGACACCCACAAATCATTATCATCAGGCAGCCGCCATCACATCTACAGTGATGAAAGCGTCTATATTGACTTAAAGCAGTATCAGAATGACAGAGTTCTGTACGTTCTCAATTACGGTGACAGTACAAGAGAAATCACCATTGCCTCAGGAGTATGGCAGAAGCTCGGCCTTGGAAGCTGCAACTTAACCAAACTCGTCGGACAGGGTGATGTCTCTACCGGAGTAATCAAAGCTCCGGCACTGTCAGGCACATTCTTCGGTTTAAACTGCCGCTAAGAATGATGTAAAGCAGACCGGGGCTCCGGCTCCGGTCTGAACCCGAAAAGACTTTATGGCAGTTGCCATGATTATGATTTTTTAAAACATTCACTTTAAATGACCAGGGACGGGATTCAAGATGAATACCCCCGGGGATATTATTCATTAATGTAAATGTGTAATCATAAATGAGTGTTGAATAAAACTTTTTATCCCTTTTGTTTTGTCTTAAACGCAGTAAAATGACTTTTTACTTGGACAAATTTTACAGTCATTTTACTCGTTCTTTTCCGGGAGTAACGGAAAGGTACGGACAACCAAAGGATGCAGACAGCAGGCCGGAGATATTTCAGCCAGAACTCACTGCAGATAATAAAGTCTTAAAAAATCTCTCAGGTTATTAATATGGAAGTTAGTTCACCGAATTTCTGTCACCGGCAGTCCGGTTGTTTCAGGAATTATGATTATATGTTGAGTAATTGTTGTAAAAAGTTGTGAAATGAATTACAGCAATGAACACTGCAGTTAATATTTAATGGTTATAAATGCCATTATTATTCTAAAATAAATGTATATGTCATGATTTTACACTGTATATCATGCATAAAGTAATTATAGTGTCTCGATAATAAAAATAAAAAAGTGACTAATAGCCGTCTTTAAACACTAACGAAAGAGCATACTAAAATGAAAACTACAAGACAACAGGGAAGTGCAGCTACCAACACTGTTATCGGTATTGCCGTAGCCGCAGGAGTTATTGGTGTAGCAACCTGGAGCTACCTGCATAACAAAGAGCAGTCAGGCAGCACGCTGAATAACAATGATAAAACCCCGATAATTGAAGAGGATCAGCAGGATAATCCTGTGGCAGTTGCAGCCGCTTTATATAATTCTGTACTATCCGACGATTTCAGTAACGTTGACATTCTTACTGCCAGACTGAAAGCTATCAAGATTGCCGAGCTTGAGGAGGCCATGCACGTCAAAAAGCAGAAGACTGAGAAGCTTGATGAATATGATCTGCAGGAGCTCAATAATATCGAAGCAGAACTTATTAAGCTTAACAAGAAGAACGAGAGTGAGATCCTTGAGATCGATATTACCCCTTACCTGTCTCAGGCTGCCATTGACAACATCAAAAACAAACTGAAAACCGTAGCAGAACAGATTGCCTCCAAGCCCACCCCGGAAAACTACAAATATTACCTTGATGTTGCGCAGAATGTTTTCACCTTCTACAAACCTACAGCTCCGGATGAAATCGAGCTGATGCGTTCAATCAAGGCGTACAGAGCCTTCTCCAAGAACGCCTACTACACCATTGAGGATATCCGTTCCCTGTATGGCCCTGTCGATGCCCTCAAAGTATGCCGTTACCTCATAGGCTCAGATGACTACAGCCGTATATCTTCATATGAAATGCAGAAATTCATTACCCGTGAAATTAACATCCTTCTGAAGAAAATACCGGTAACCCGCACTGAAAACAGAGAATTCTACACCAATGATGACTTCACCGAACTGAACTCATCCACCCTGCAGGATCTGGTTAACCTGAACCATACCCTGCCAGCGGTTATCACCTTCCCTGCTCTTGTGAAGACTGATGTGGATATCAATCCGGACAACAGCAGAATCGAATATGAAAAAATTATCAGCGTATACGATAAGTCAGTGCGCAGTGCTGCTGATTTTGCAAGTATTGCTGAAAAATTCTATGAATGTCAGATCAGCACCGCCTCTGAATTCAAAGTTAAAGGCCGTGTAGCCCAGAAGGTAACCGCCGATAACCTGATATCAGACAAGATCCCGTTGACTATTCATAAGATTGTTCTCACCGAACCTATTCCCGGCTGTGACACCGATGTGATTTTCGTGGCTTCACCAAACATCAATGAATACCGCAACACCATTAAGACAGCCATGACCAAAATGTCAGATGCAGACATTGAGCTCTACTCCCGTGACATTAAGCTCCTTGAAAAGCTGAACAGCGGTTCCAACGAGGTTCTCGAGCTTAATCTCCTGAGCAGTGATCTGGCTGCTGTAGAAAGCAAGATTAAATTCTACGCCGAACGAGGTTTCTACCATGGTACCAACATGATCGGCAAACTGGCAAATCTCAACCTGCCTTCATATACCCTGCTGCACACTCTGGGTATCCGCGGTAATGCCGATCTTATCTTCAATCCAAGCCCTATTCTGGCCGCCAAGAAGCGTCAGGCTCAGGAAAAGCTTAAGATCGTAAATTCATTCAGAGCAATTGAAGAAAGCATGATTCTGCTTGACTTTGATTCACTGCTGCAGTCCCCTTATGAATATCTGCTTACCCGTGAAAAATCCACCTTCAAGCAGCTGGAATCCTTAAGCAGTTCATCTCCGGAAATCCAGAGTATTGTTAACACTGCACCTACGGATGATATCGGTGAAAACTTCGCCTATGAGGAAAACTCAACCGAAAACCTTATCGCTATTGCAAGTAATGAGGATTTCATTGAACTTGACTCTACCAACATAGATACTAATGAAACCGACAACAGTGAAGAAATAGCCAAGCTTGAAGAAGCGAAAGCACAGAAGGAGGCCGAAGACCTTGCCCGTGCCGAAGCTGAAAACAAGGCAAAGGAAGAAGCTAAAAAGCAGGCTGAGCTGAAGGCTCAACAGGAAGCCGAGGCCATTGCCAAAGCTGAAGCCGAAAAGAAGGAAAGAGAAGAGGCCGAAAAACAGGCTCTTGCCGAAGCTGACAAGAGAGCAGAAGAAGCTGAAGCACTTGCCCGTCTTGAAGAGGAAAAGAATGCTCAGACCGAAGCCGCCGTTATTGCCAGAGCCGATGCCGAGAAGAATGCTAAAGAGGAAGCAGAAGCCCTTGCTAAGAATGAGGCTGATGCCCTTGCTGCTGCCGAAGCAGCCAGAAAGGCTGAAGAGGAGGCTGCTGCTCTTGCCGAGAAAGAGTCTGAAGTTAAACTTCTTACCAAGGAGGAACTGGTCAAGGCTGACATCAAGACCATCAAGCAGCAGATTGAACATAACAATGCTGCTGCCATGTTTGAACTTGCTTCCCGTTACATCAGCGGTAAGAAAGGCGTCAGGAGAAACATTAAGGAAGGTAATAATCTCCTTACCAAGGCTGCCGAAGCTGACTATCCTGAAGCCAAATATATGCTCGGTTCCATCTACCTGCAGGGTAAATACTCAAAGCAGCAGAAGATTGACGGTGCCAAATATATAATCGATGTTGCCGAAAACGGTATGCAGGACGCCATGTATCTCGCCGGTTCATTATATCTCGACGGCACCTACGTTCCTGCCAATATGGAAAAGGCCGCTCAGTTCCTGAGTCTGGCTGCCGAAAAGAACAATACTGATGCCCAGTACAAGCTCGGTATGATGTACCTTAACGGCACAGGTGTCAAAGAGGATCACCGCAAGGCTGTCACCTTCCTGACCAGCGCATCAAAGAAGAACGGCAAGGCTGCCTACGAGCTTGCCAATATCTATGATACCAAGCAGGTTAAGGATGCCAATATCGATGAACAGACCATCAAGGATCTGTACGTCTTTGCCGCCAGAAAGAATATCAAGGAGGCATACCGCAAAGCCGGTATTGCCCTTATCAGCAACATGTCCACCAGCAAGGAGGCTCTCAAGTACCTTGCCGACTACATGAATAAGAATGATAAGGAAGTTAACGAAGCTCTCATGAACTACTATCTCAAGACCAATAACACTGCCGAGATATCCAAGATGATTCTGAGTGCTCCGAAAGAAATCCAGGAACAGTACCCTGTGGAAATGGGGTTGCTTTATGCCTCAGGCAATGGTGTCAAGAGAGACTTCAAGAAAGCACTGGAATTCTACACCATCGGTATGAACCGCAATATTCCGGATGCCTTCTGTCATGCCGGTGACCTGTACTCTACGGATTCCTCAGGCATGCGCAATCTGGATAAAGCTTCCCAGCTCTACGATATGGGTATCAGAGCCGGTTCAAGCAAATGTATAGAATCATACGTGCGCACCAATCTTACAAGTAACAAGACCCGTAACTTCAAGGAGATCTTTGCTATTCTCAACAGAGTTTCTCCGGACAAGCTCAGTGACGGTAGCAAGGTGATTCTTGCCTCCATGTACTACTACGGTGTAGGTATTGAAAAGAACGAGGCTCACGCCAGACGTATTCTTGCCAATATTTCCTCACCAAAGGCCAAAACAGTCAAGTCAATACTGCTGCACGAACAGACTCAGACCTGCGGTCACCATGTTCTTATGGGGGAAACCGGCAAGAGCACCCGCAACACCACCCTTCTGAGTGCTGCCGCTCTGGTTAACCTGTTCTACTATGCTGATGTAAGATCTCTAGGTGTCGTTAACTTTAATGACGTATACAGCAAGGCAAAGCGAATCTGCGGAGCTAACCCTAACATCTACATTCTCCATGATGCCAACAACAGATTAAAGAAGCCTAGCAACAATAATCCTACTGATGCTGTCGCCCAGTACAATCTGGCTATGAACTACTTCTATGAAGGCAAGTATGACGAAGCATTCGAATGGATGAACAAGTCTGCTGAACAGAAGTATTTCAAGGCAAACAATAACGTTGGTATATTCTATCTCATGGGTATCGGAACTCAGACCAATGACAGTCAGGCATACAGAAATCTCAACTATGCCGACTCTGCCGGTGACTACAAGGCAACCTTCAATCTGGCCGCCCTGCAGATGAACGGCATCGGTGGTCCGGGTAACAAGATGAAGGCATTCAGTAATATGAAATCAGCTGCGCTGAAAGGCAATGAAATGGCTGCTCCGTACATCAGCGCCATGTATGCCAGAGGTATGGGTGATAACAATAACGAGGATGCCATAAGAATACTGTCTAACCTGCTCTACTAACGGTTAGCTGCAGTTAAATCAGAAACCGCCTGAGAATTCGTAAGATTTCCGGCGGTTTTTTTTATCATTCTTCAGAATACTGTATGAAACAAAAATGGAACTGTATTTCAGAAATGACAAAAAGTTTGTTGTTTCCGGTTAATGTTTCCATCAGGAAAAACGGATTTCTTTTCACAGAATAAAGACAGATTCTTCATATACCTATTCCATCATGTTTATCACAAATCCATTAGCTTCTGCAAGCAGAATCAATCTTTCCATATCTTCATCAAAATTTTTTCTTCTACTTTCTATCTGTTTCTGAAACTCCTCGGGATGATTTTTTTGAAAATCGAGCTCTTTCATAATCATTTCATTGGACAATTTTTTAGACAAAAGAACATTATAATCATCCACAGCTTCACCAGAAAATTCCATTCGTAAATCACTCAATATAGATATATTGTGCTCATATCGATATACCAGCAGAAAGGCTACAGTACCATTCTTGCGATAGGTTTCAAAAACATTCTCATTATCAAGAACAGCACTGTCTGCTTGTAAAATTCCTCGTAGGTATGGAACATAAGGAAGCAAAAAATCAATCTTTTCTTCAGTACTTTTTTGTTTTACCTGATCTAACAGTACTCTGTAACATTTTTCATAATCAAGTGCATTACAAATATCTCTATGCATATCTAAATCATATTTTTTTACTTCTTCATCAGAACAGGGTCTAAAAATTTTCACCGGTTTTACCTTATCTAAAACCTTTTGAAAATTATTTATTATTTCCTCATTCAAAAAACTGTCTCTTTCCTGATAAATGTCCCCACAGCATGCAACATGATTCATAAAGGCTCTATCTAATTCAATATATTCACCGGTCATTTCGATTTCTCCCCATGCACCTTCAGTTCATTAATTCTGTTTAACAGAATATTTTGCCAGTCTTTCTGTTTTTTCTCATATTTCTGATATTCTTCCGGTTTATTATTCTTTAACTCTGCCAATTTCCAGTATTTTTCTTCTGCTAATCTTTTACATACCTTTGAATGATAACCGCAAACTCTTTCTTCGCTGACATCCATACGAAGATCCTTCATAATGGATATATTATGTTCATATCTGTACACAAGTAAAAAAGCTATAGTTTCATTATCTTTAAATCTTGCATAGGCAGATACATCATCAACAGCTGTAAAATTATTAAGTACTGCCAGCAGGTAAGGAATATACGGAGCTAAAAAAGCAATCTTTTCATCAGTAGTCTTATCTTTAACCTGCTCCAGTAAAACCGTATAGCATTTCTCGTAATCTAAAGTATTCTCAATATCTTTATCAAAATAAAACTTATATTTTTCTATTTCATCATCAGAACATGGCCTTATCTTTTTTAAAGGCTTTACCAAATCCAGGATATTCTGAAAATTATTATGTATCTTTTCATCAAAAGGGTATCTGTAATGTTCCTCATTCCACATGCATTTATCTCTTCTCAAATCAACTGAAAACATAAATAGATTATCCATTTCTATATATTCATTAGTCATCTTTATAAAAAACCTTAAATAAGTAATATATACCATCTTAAAAATTATACAGCAATATATTATATACCATATAAGCACTGATAATATACATACTATATTATTAAATTTAACTAAATATTCGATTAATTGTTTATCACTACACGCGGATACATTTTTTTAATGCTGCACCTAGTCAGGTACCGGTGATTCCTGAAAACTGTTATTTTGTCTATATAATACGGATTATTTATATTTCAATAATTCCAATTTTCCAAAAAGTTAAAGCTGTTTCCATCAATGTTCTGAATAAAGCTTCTATTATACAAATCCATTAGAAAAACCTTATGACACTGAGCAGAGACTTAAGAAAACAAACAGGAAATAAAGGTCACATAAAAACAGTAAAAAACTCTTTTTTTCTAAACACCTTCTGTTGCACAGGTTACAATTTAATCAACAGTTCTCTTTTTTTATTCGGAGGAATAAGCATGAAACATGTTACATATCTGAAGAAGCTTAATACTAATGCCCTGTCACTGGCTACAGCTGTGGCATTAGTCGTTTGCGGTTTCACCACCGGGTGCAGCTCACAGAATATTCAGCCGGCAGATTCTGCAAACCGTGAGGTTATAAATCAGGTATCCCTCTTACAGGGACTTACATTCGGTGATTACAACGGAAGCGTAAAGGTAGGCAGACTGAAACAGTTAGGAGACACCGGCATCGGTACCTTTGACAGTCTGAACGGCGAACTGATTATGCTTGACGGCGTGGTGTACAGAGCCCGTTATGACGGGGCAATCGAAGTTGTCGATAATGAGGAAACAGTACCTTTTGCCAATGTAACTTTTTTGGATGCTGATAAAACCTTCGAATTAAATTCTCTAAATAATATCGGAGATCTTAAAACCGAACTTAACAAAAAGATTAAAGAATCCGGGGACAACCGTTTCTATGTAGTAAGAATTGACGGTACTTTTGACAAAATTGGATACAGAAGTGAATATGCCCAGAAAAAGCCGTACAAACCGCTGGCCAAAGTAATGGAAACCGATCAGACATTTTTTGAAAATAAGAATGTCAAAGGTACTGTTGTGGGACTCTACTGTCCGGAGTATATGGGAGACCTGAATGCCGTCGGCTGGCACTTTCACTTCATTACCGCCGACAAAAAGGCCGGAGGGCATGTATTTGAAGTTAATGCTAAAAATCTGACAGTCACCATGGATCGTACTGACAATTTCTTCATGATTCTTCCGGATAATGAAATGTTTAACTCCTTTGATCTCACTATAGACCAGAGTGAAGACATTAAAAAGGTGGAAACTGGAGAAAAGTAAAACTATCAGTAGAAAACATGGAGAAAAAGTGCATTCACAGCACACAAAAAAATAAAGGCCTGTCCAGGCCTTTAACATAGAGAGCAAAGGATTGCCTGCAGGCAACAGATCAGCAAACGCTTTTACAGTTTGGACAGATGAAACATTCACCGGACTGCGGATTACACATAACCTTTTTTACCGGTACAGCAATCCATATCCTGCAGGCTTATCCTTAAACACTAACATTGTAGCGAAGCCGTCGCAAACCGGTGCACCAGACAGCTTCGTCTGCAGCAATGTTTCGAGTGCACCGGAGAAACCTTAGCGGTATTCTGAACGAAGAATTTCAGCAGCCTTAACTAGATTTGCAAGACTTGCTTCAGTTTCCTTTTCACCTCTGGTCTTTAAACCGCAGTCAGGATTTACCCACACCTTGCTTACGTCTTCCTTTGAAACGATAAGCTTAACAGCATTAACAATTTCATCAACTGAAGGTACTCTTGGTGAGTGAATATCATAAACACCAGGACCTACTTCAGTTTCAAAGTTATTAGCCTTAAGGGCATCAAGTACAGCGAAATCTGAACGAGATGCTTCAAAGGTGATTACGTCTGCATCCATTGCATCAATCCATGGAATGATTTCGTTGAATTCACTGTAGCACATGTGAGTGTGAATCTGAGTTTCAGGTTTAACGTCACTGTTTACAAGTCTGAATGAAGGAATTGCGAAATCAAGGTATTCACTTTCCCAGTCACTTCTGCGTAATGGAAGTTTTTCCTTAAGTGCAGCTTCGTCGATCTGAATGATTCTTACACCGGCCTTTTCCAGATCAAGAACTTCATCCTTTAATGCCAGAGCAAGCTGGAGAACGGAAGTCTTCATTGGAACGTCTTCTCTTGGGAATGACCAGTTAAAAATGGTAACCGGACCGGTAAGCATACCCTTAACATCCTTGTCTGTAAGGCTGTTGGCATATGAACTCATCTTTACAGTCATTGGTTCGTTACGAACAATGTTGCCCCAGATTACAGGAGGCTTAACGCAACGGCTGCCGTATGACTGTACCCAGCCGTTCTGAGTGAAGATGTAGCCGCTTAACTTTTCACCGAAGTATTCAACCATGTCATTACGTTCAAATTCACCATGAACCAGCACGTCAAGACCTAACTTCTCCTGAAGTCTGATACATTCTTCAGTGAACTTGGCAATGTCAGCCTCATACTGTTCACGGGTGATCACGCCATTCTTGAAATTGCGTCTTAATGATCTGATAGCGGTGGTCTGAGGGAATGAACCGATAGTTGTAGTTGGGAACAGTGGCAGACCGAGGATCTTGTGCTGCAGCTTCTGACGTTCAACTCTGTTTACGCTTCTGTTGAAATCATCATCAGTCAGTGAAGCGATTCTCTTGTTGAGTTCTTCATTTTCACTTACACGCTGCTTGCTGAAGAGAGCCTTGTTGGCGGCAAGATACTTGTCAGCGTCTGCCTCACCGTTAACAATAGCCTTGATTTCCTTTAATTCCTGAAGCTTCTGACGGGCAAAGGCAAAATATGCAAGAACGTCTGCAGAAAGTCTGGTTTCTGTTTCTGTTGATTCAGGTACATGGAGCAGTGAACAGCTGCAACCGAGAGCACAGTTGATGTTCTGTTCCTTAAGAGTGTTAAGTACGCTGATAACTGATTCGTAGTTACTGCGCCAGATGTTCTTACCATTAATAAGACCGGCAACGAGAATGGTATTCTTAGGGAAACCGTTAGCCTTAACAAGTTCAAGTGTCTTTCTGCCTTCCTTGAAATCAAGAGAAATGGCATCAAAACCGAGACCGGTTACTTCGTTGTAGATGTCTCTGATATCACCGAAATAGGTATCAAGAGCAAGCTTGATGCCGTTATCTGCACTGATTAACTTCTGATATATTTCTACAAAAAGAGCCTTGTCTTCAGCAGTAAGATCTCTTACAAGAGAAGGTTCAGCAAGAGACAGCCACTTGGCCCCCTTGGCGGCACAGAACTTGATTAAATCTGCATAAGCCTTTACCAGAGCATCCTTAATCTGGCAAGCAGAAGTGTTATCAACGAATCTGATAAGCTTTAACAGAGTGAATGGACCGATCTGGGCAACCTTGTAGTTAAGATTTAAAGCATTGGCTTCGTCAATAAGACCTTCAAGAAAAACCGGTCTGAAGGCAACAGCATTCTTACCGTCGTATTCAGGTTCAATGTAGTGATAGTTGGTATTAAACCACTTCTTCATAGGCAGAGCCTTGAGGTCAACACCGTTTTCCTGTACACCGCGGGCCATGGCGAAATATGTGTCCAGATCTGATAAACCAGCCTTAAGATAACGCTGTGGAACGATGCCGAACTGAAGAGCGGTATCAAGAAGATTATCGTAGAAGGAGAAATCACCGCAAGGGATGAGATCAATCTTTTCTTCAGTAAAGAAACCGTAATGTTCCTTACGGATAGCGGCTGCAGTTGACTGAAGTTCCTGTTCGGTAATCTCATGCTTAAAATACTTTTCCAGTGCAAACTTCAATTCACGGTTTTTACCGATACGAGGATAACCGATGGCTGTATTTAACATTATATCTACTCCATAGCCTAAAAAACATTGAAAGCCCGGAAAACACTGCCAAATACCGGCTTATTATGTTTAATCCTGCAAGGCTCTCATAAAATGAATTACAAAAGGAGAATTTTTCTTATAGAATTTTTATTATTTTGAGCTAATCAATAATTTTTAACTATAACCACTACCTCTCTAGACACCTTATCTATCAGCATATTCAGAAAGATAGTGATTTTTCTCCATAACAATTCTTTAAAATTTTTCCCCTGGAACGCTGTGCATTATAAAAAGATTTTTTGTTATAAACAATTTCTTTATTATTATAATGTATTATAAATTATTTTAATAACACTCAATAGAAACACCCGGACTTAGAAAACAGTTCATAAAATCAATACAATTATTTATTCAAAGAAAACCGAAACTGATAGAATTAAGGATATGAATACATACCTGACCGTCTCACCATCTTTTTAGAAACAGCCCCTATACAACAAGCAATAAAACACAGTACCGCAACTAAGTAAAAAAGCTCTTGCACACACGTTCTACGGGGAGCAGATGGGATGACTGGATATACCGTTTTTCATTTCCTGCCACCTGTAAAGTGTGATACTGGAACTTTATCCGGTATATATAATTACAATTATTTTGGCAGGCAGAAAAATGAACGAACTGATCTCTACTCTGACAAACTACCTGACATCCATTCAGAATTTTATCTGGGGACCGCCCATGATTGTCCTTCTGCTTGGACTCGGTCTTCTTCT
>OMYE01000076.1 GCA_900315145.1 uncultured Pseudomonadota bacterium
GGAAGAATGACCACTATATTACCTCTGACTCCGTCATCTATAAGCTTTGAGGCGGCACTGAGCGCCCCTCCGCTTGAAGAACCGGCAAATATCCCCTCGGTCTTCGCAAGATCCGAACTGAATCTGTATGCATCCTCATCAGTAATCTTCACCACCCTGTCAACAAGTGACATATCCATGGTTTCCGGAATAAAATCATTACCGATGCCTTCAATATTGTAATCACCGTATTCACCCCCACCCATGGTTGAACCAACCGGGTCGGCAAGAACCCCCTTTATGTCAGGACTGCGCTCCTTAAGATATTTCATAACACCGCTGAAGGTTCCGCCGCTTCCTGCTCCTGCAACGACATAATCCACCCTGCCGTCAAGATCCGCCCATATTTCCGGGCCGGTTCCCTCGTAGTGAGCCAGCGGATTACTCTGAGTTTTAAACTGATTGAGAATCACGGCATCCGGATTACGTGCAACAATCTGCTGAGCTCTGGCCTCAGCCTCAAGCATTCCGCCTTCTCTCGGCGTATTAATTATTTCTCCGCCTAAAGCTCTGATTAAAGTCTGCTTTTCCGGAGAGAACTTGGTAGGAATAACAAAGATAGTGCGATAGCCCTTTTCGAGAGCTGCAAAAGCAATTCCCAGACCGGTATTACCGGCGGTGGGAGCAACAAGTACACTGCGTCCCGGTGTTATTAATCCTTTTTCCTCAGCCTCCTTCAGCATATAGATACCGATGCGGTCCTTCACACTTCCGGAAGGATTCCAGAGCTCAAGTTTGGCAAAAAGACGGACGCCGTCGGGAAGAGGTCTCAGTCTGCCAAGAGATACGAGGGGGGTATGACCCACAAGCTCATGCATTGATTTATAGTAATTACTCATATCCGCTCAACCTCTGCTCGCATTTAAAGCTGATTCCAGATCACCTACAAGAGAATCGGCATGCTCTATCCCGGGAGACAGTCTGATTAACCTGTCCGTTATCCCCAGTCTCTCCCTGATGTCCGCAGGAATCGACGCATGGGTCATTGAAGCCGGATGGCAGGCAAGTGACTCCACCCCTCCAAGACTTTCAGCCAGGGCGAAAACCCTGAGGGAACTGAAGAATTTTTTGACATCATATCCCGGCTGCAGTTCAAATGACAGCATGGCTCCGCCGTTTCTAGCCTGAGACGCATTCAACCGGTATCCGGAAAAACTCTCAAGTCCCGGGTAGTAGACATTGGTGACAGCCGGATGATCCGACAGGAATTCCGCAATTTTTTCAGCGTTTTCTACATGTCTGTCCATTCTTACTCCTAAAGTTTTAATTCCTCTTAACAGAAGGAAGGAGTCAAACGGCTGCAGCACACCTCCGGTGCTGTTCTGAATAAAGGCAAGTCTTTCCGCAAGTCCGCTTTCTTTAGAGGTAACCGCAATCCCCGCGATAAGATCGCTGTGACCGCCCAGATACTTGGTGGCACTGTGGACAACAATGTCAATCCCGAAATCCAGTGGACGCTGCAGATAAGGAGTCATAAAGGTGTTATCCACAATTGACAGAATGCCGTGTTTCCGGGCAAGCTCCGCCACTTTCCTTAGATCAGTTATTTCCATCAGAGGATTGGTCGGTGTTTCCACATAAACCGCCCGGACATCGGAAGTGATTTTCTGTTCAAGCAGCGCAGGATCCCCGGTATCCACCAGTTCATAGTTAAGATTAAAATTCTTAAAAACCTTATCAAGAAGTCTGAAGGTTCCGCCGTAGACATTTCTCGATACCAGAATTTTATCACCGGCTTTAAAAAGCATGAGAACGGCGGTAATGGCGGCCATGCCTGAGGCAAAGGCAAACCCCGCCTCACCGCCTTCAAGCACGCTTACCGTTTTTTCAAGAACCGCCCGGGTCGGATTTCCGGTTCGGGAATACTCCCAGCCGTTTACCGGCCGGTTGAGTTCCTCCTGTCTGTAGGTTGAAGTCTGATAAATCGGAACATTTACCGCTCCTGTTGCTGCGTCAAAATCAAAACCGCCGTGAATCAGTGCTGTCTCAATATGTGTATCTGTACTCATTTTTTTCTCCATTCTTATCATTTAGCTGTATCTTAGGGGGCTAAACCTTATAGGTAAGTCTCTCCGGAGTCCAGGATGCGATTACTCCTGAATAGAGTTCCGCCTCCCTGCGGGCCCCCGGAAGATCCTGATTAAGGTAGTTACCGCACTCTCTTTCCGAGGCTCCGGGAATCTCCCCGGTAAAACCTGCAATATAGGAGAAGGCAGCACGCACCAGAGCTATTGTCTCCTCTGAGGATACTGAATCCCGCAGAAGAAGATAGAATCCGGTTCTACAACCCATGGGACCGGCATATACCACCCGATCGGCAAAAGCACTGTTTCTTACATATGTGGCCAAAAGGTGCTCTATGGTGTGCAGAGCCCCGTTATCGAGATACTCCCCGGCATTGGGCTTTTTGAAGCGCAAATCATAGGTAATAACATCACCGTCCTGTCTTGAAAGATAAATTCCCGGTTCAAGAACAAGGTGATTAACCTCAAAGCTGGCTATTTTTTTCATGATAAGATTCCTCTTTTCTTACAGCGCTCAGCAAATGAATATTGTCAAAGGCATGAAGACCGTCATTTCTGTTTCTGAAATAATGATGTTCAATGGCTCTAGGTGACAGATGATTGATCACTCCGAATCCCGCCTCAGCCAGAATACGTCTGATTTCCCGGATCCGGAATCCGTGCACCATAGGCTCCCCGAATCTGCTGGTAAGCTGCGTCAGAGTCCTGGTGCGCCCGGATACCTCCGGAGCAAAGGTGGTTTCATCCGGAAAATCAAAAATAACCAGATCCCCGGTAGCGGTGAGAGAACTTAGAATTCTCAAAGTCTCCGCAAAGGTCTCGAGAGAAAGATAATAAGTTACCCCGAGAATGCTGAAGACTGTCGGGATTCCCGGTTTTAAACCGCCGTCACGCAGGCGCTCTGCCAGATGATCCTTTGAGAAATCAACCGGAACAAACCTTACCCCGGCGGGAATCCGCCAGCCGAGATTTCTGATTCTTTCAAGCTTGAACCTCTGGGTATCCGGATGATCCACCTCAAAAACCGAAACATTAGCATTTTCATTACGAAATGAGAATGTATCCATACCGGCTCCGAGAATAACGTACTGAATGCCGCTTTTATGACGCTCCGTAAAACGTCTGACAATCCTCTCGGTGAATTCAATACGCACGAGAGGTATGGGAGAAATATATTCAGCAAGATTTCCGGCGAACTGCTCCTTAGAAAAACGTCCGGCAGGACTCAAGGGACTCCCGTCCGCCGTACCGGCTGACGGGATACCGGCAATGATTCCGGCTATTTTTCTATAGGCCTCCGTCCCAATAAGATCAAAGGCCAGATAGTCGTCAAAGATCTTTTCTTTTGAATAATTTGAATGATGAGCTCTGGCAAAGGCGCAGAGCTTTGCTGTTGTACTTTCCTGTTTAATAATCATACACTGTTACCTTCATAGCTTCACTGATACAGCGGTTCCTGCGAACCTTGCAAAGAAACTAGAGGCAACAAGGTATGTCCGATGACTGCTGGTAGTTAACCATTCGAATGTATTTCATCTTTCTAGGATCCATTTAATTCAGAAACATCGGAGTGGAAAGATATCTGTCACCGTTATCCGGAAGCAGTACGACGATAGTTTTACCGGCATTTTCCGGTCTTGAAGCCACAATGGAGGCTGCCTTTAAAGCGGCTCCTGAGGATATACCCACCAGAATACCTTCATTTCTGGCAATATTCTTGCCTTCCTCGAAGGCATCCTCATTATCTATGGTGATGATTTCATCATAAACACCGGTATCAAGAGTAAGCGGAACAAAACCCGGACCTATACCCTGAATCTTGTGCGGACCGGCCTTTCCGGAGGAAAGAACCGGAGAACCGGAAGGTTCAACACCGATAATCTTTACATCAGGCTTTCTTTCCTTTAAGTATCTGCCTACACCGGTAATAGTACCGCCGGTACCGATACCGGAAATGAATATATCCACATCACCGTCAGTATCATCCCAGATTTCCGGACCGGTGGTGTCATAATGCGCCTGAGGATTAGCCTGATTATGGAACTGTCCCGGAATAAAGCTTCCTGGGATTTCCTTAGCCAGCTCTTCCGCTCTTTCAATGGCTCCTCTCATGCCTTTGGCACCTTCGGTAAGTTCAAGTTCGGCACCGTATGCCTGCAGAAGATTACGGCGTTCCACACTCATGGTATCAGGCATAGTGATAATAACGCGGTAGCCCCTGGCAGCGGCAACTGAAGCAAGTCCTACACCGGTATTACCTGAGGTCGGTTCAATAATTACTGAATCCTTATTAAGCAGCCCCTTTTCTTCTGCATCGCGGATCATGGAAATAGCTACACGATCCTTCACACTCCCTGCCGGATTGAAAAGCTCGAGTTTAGCAAGAAGTCTGCCGCTAAAACCGAATCTTGCGGCGGTTGCTTCAAGTTCAACCAGCGGGGTATGCCCGATGAGATCTGTTATCTTCTTATATACTCTACTCATTTTCTTCTAGTCCTGTTCTATTTAATCTTACCTTATAACAAAAAGACTTATTAACTTAACTTCGTAAACCTGACATCACATCGTTAACCATAATGATGATGAACTGCATGTATGATGTTTTGTTTAGTTAATTTAACATTAACATAGTTATCCTATACGAATACTAGGTATTAAATCACCATCAGCATCTCCAGTCAAGTAGGTAATTGAATTTTTTTAGAAAAAAAAGTTATCTTCAGCGCAAATTTTTACTTGTCTGAAAGCAAATTAGGAATTATCATATGCACATTCCTTATTTTTCATATCTGTTTAGTATGTTTTAAAAATTAAGGAATACACATGACTCGCAGCGGCCGGGAGCACAAGTATTCCCCAGCCCCTGCAGGATGCACCGGAATTCCAAAGGGGAACTGATGCAGCTTACCGATCAGATAGATAATTTAATAATGGAGATATCAACATGCTGAAAATGATAGCAAAACCTCTTTTCCTGGTTATGTGTGCCGCTATGTCTTTTACCGCTCCTATGGACATCTGTATGGCTCAGGACAAGCAGGAAACTTTAGGACAGTCCGTAAAGGAGCAGATTCCCTTTACACTCGGTTATCTCACCACCACCAGCCACCTTCTCGCCTTTATCGCCAAAGAGGAGGGATATTTTGCTGAAGAGGGGCTGGACGTGGAGCTGATTCCTTTTGCCAGCGCCGGTGAACTGGCTACCGGTCTGGAGGTAGGAAAGCTTAATGTCGCTCTTATCGGTTCTGTTCCTTCCATTACCTTCCAGAGTAACGGTCATGATCTGACAATTTTCGGAGGAGCCATGACCAACGGTCACGGTTATGTCATCAAACCGGAATTTGTACCTGAGAACCGCGAACCGGTGATCGAAGATCTCAAGGGACGTAATGTAGCCTCCGTTAAAAACAGTATTCAGGATCTGGAACTTTTAATACAGCTTAAAAATCACCATCTGGAAATCGGTGAAGGTCCGGACAAGGTAAACATTATCTACTTCAACAGCCAGAAGGATGCCTTCGCCGCCATGCAGGGTAAGGAGATTGATGCGGTATCTTTCTTCCCGCCGTTCTCCTCAATAGCCAAAGCCAACGGCTACCGCGTTATCTACCACTGCAAGGACGTGGAGGAATTCCACAACCAGCCGTGCTGCAGACAGGTGGCTGAATCCTCCGCACTTGAGGAAAGAAAGGATGACTACCTGCATTTTGAAAGAGCGTTTATCAAAGCATACGTTTTTTACAAAACCAACCATGAAAAAACCATTCTTGATGTAAAGAAGTATGTAAATCTGGCTCCGGAAACTCTGGAGTTTGAAATATACGGAGGCTTCAGCAGCAATCATCCGGATCCGGATAAATCTGCCACTGTCGCACTTAAGAAGCAGGTTGTGGATGCCGGATATACCTCAGATTACGACATTGAACCGCTCTACAACACTGCAGTTTATTCAGAGGCGCTTAACTCTCTTATTAAGGAATCACCTGATGATCCGATTCTCAAGGATTTACAGGAGCACTTCAAAAAATACGAGTAGGCACTAATGAGCTGAGGCTCAGCGAAGCACATGTTTTTCCGGTGAGTCAGGGACTCCCCGGAAAACAAATGGAGAAAGAGATGACTAATAATAAAAAAATAGAAATAAAAAACATCGGTCTGACATATGAAAGCCCGGGGACTTCATTTCAGGCACTGAAAGATGTATCACTAGACATAAATGACGGAGAATTCATCAGTATCATCGGTTCATCAGGCTGCGGTAAAAGTACCCTTCTCAGTATTCTTGAAGGCCTGAAGACACCTACCGCCGGAGAGGTTCTCATTGACGGAAAAAAAGTTGAGGGAACCGGCCGGGAACGCGGTGTGGTTTTTCAGCAGTATGCCCTGTTTCCCTGGATGACTGCTGAAAAAAACATATCCTTCGGCATAAAGCAGGTAAGACCGGATCTCTCAAGAAAGGAAAGACTTGAGCTTGCCAATGAGTTTTTAGCCAAAGTCGGTCTGACATCTGCCGGGGATAAATATCCCCGCGATCTGTCCGGCGGTATGCAGCAGCGTGTAGCCATAGCCAGAGCTCTCGCCATGGACACTGATATTCTGCTCATGGACGAACCGTTCGGGGCTGTGGATGCCAAGACCAGAGTGGTTCTGCAGGAACTTCTTCTCAACCTCTGGGAAGGGGACGGTAAATCCAGAAAAAAGACTGTAGTGTTCGTAACCCACGATGTGGATGAGGCCATTCTGCTCTCCGACCGCATTATCATGATGCGGGCGAATCCGGGAAGAGTATACCGGGATATTCCGGTAAATCTGCCGCGTCCTCGTTCACGTACCGAGCTTGTTAAAAGCCCGGAATACACATCCATAAGAAGTGAAATCATGACTCTCTTCTTCAGTGACATCAGAGACCAGATTGATAAGGAGGCTGTAATCTAATGAGTATCAAGGAACGTTTTTTCAGAGTAAGCCACCTTCTCTTTATTATTTTTGTGCTGGCGGAGCTGCTGCTTCCTGCCCACAGCAGGAGACCTCCGCTTACAGGCTATGCCTTAGGATTTGCGGCAGCCGTAGATGTACTGCTTATTCTTATATCAGCGGTTTCCCGTGATAAAAAAAGAATCACCATGTTTAATGATTTAGGAACCGTTATTTTTGCGGTACTGCTCATATGGGAACTCCTTACCGCCAAATTCAATGTGGTTAAACCGGTGCTTTTTCCGCCTCTCGGGATTCTGGTACATCAGTTTATTGAGGATATTCCGGAAATTGCCAACAACATTGTTTCATCTCTCGGAATCATTCTGGAGGGATATCTACTGGGACTTCTCGGCATTCCGGCAGGCCTTTTTCTGGCAACAGACAAAAGAATATCCGCCGTATCAGGTCATGTAGCCGGATTTTTAGGGGCTATACCGCCGATTGTGTACATCCCTTACGGTATCGCCCTTCTGCCGACCTTCAGATCCGTTTCGGTGCTGGTAATATTTCTAGCGACCTTCTGGCCGGTATTCATGGGTACCATCAGCGGGGTGAATCATGTGGATAAAAGAATTCTTGATTCCGCCAGAGTTCTTAATCTAAGTAGATTAAGCACCATCTTCCACGTAATTCTGCCGGCATCACTTACCCAGATTTTTGTGGGAGCCAACCTGGGTCTCTGTATCTCCTTTATTCTGCTTACCTCGGCTGAAATGATTGGAGCAAGAGCAGGTCTCGGATTCTACGTAAAGAATTACTCCGATCTCGGGGACTACACCAGAGCCATTGTCGGTATAGTCATCATCGGTGTGGTTGTGGTACTTTCCACCTGGCTGGTAAGCCTGATTCAGAAACGCCTTTTAAGATGGCAGTCGTAATATCAGCTTCGGGGGTATTGTCCCCCGATGCAAAACAGGAAAAACTCTGATAAAACATCCGTTAACGGTATTCCTTCTCCGGTAGCGGATGTTTTTCTTTTATGAGAACATAACATACAGACTGATAATGAAAGCACCGTCCGGAGTAAAAACAGATGGTCCAGGATAAATTACTGTTTCACAGAGCACATGCAGTCTGATTCAGATGTATGGTCAATAAATTGATTGGTGAAACTTCAATATGTTTCCGCCTAATAATCTGTACATGAAATTAACGCAGTTTATACTTTGTAAACTGATTCCTTTTTCAAGTACTTTTTTCTGACAGATTAGGAATATAGTCTGACTGGTCAGGAAATGAACATGACAGCCAGGGATTTAATCACAACTTCCGTGGAGTTTAGGTAGGAAATCTATAATTTAGGACATCCATTCCCCATATATCGCGTAAAAACCGTCTAATTTCTCATAAAACATCTTAATTAAGTCCTTTTTTAATGCCTTTTAGCTTGGTTTTTCTCTTTAAAACTGTTATAATTTAGGTATACGGTAGTTATACAAAAGGATGAATGCAAATGAGTACTTCCAGTGGGCGATATGCTGTTCCACCAGAAATTTTGAAACACAAGCCAAGAGGCTCCATGGTTAAAAAAATTCATGGGGGATATTACGTATATGCAATGGAAAACGTAAAGAATCCTGTAACTGGTAAATGGCAGACAAAAACAAAAGAGATTTTAGGAAAAATCACAGTAGAAAACGGATATATACCCAATGAAGACCGTGGTTACACTGTCCTTGAGTATGGGGCATACCATTTAGCAGAAGAATGCACAGATGAAATAAAGGAACAATTTCAACTGGCGTTTGGAAAGGATGAGAATGCTAAAAGAATCTGGGTTTTAGCACTGATTTATTCCGTTAATGGTTTTCGACCTATTTCTGCTATTTCTCTACTGTATAAGAAGAGCTCTCTATCTGTTGCTTATCCTAATCTGAAAATGGGAGAAACTGCCGTTTCCAACATCCTGGAAAATCTAGGAAGAAGAGATACCGAAGCAAAGAAATTTCAGGATATTCTTCTTCAAAATGTCAAAGAAATAGCAATAGATGGTCATGTTATTCCTAGATATTCTAAGTTGGATGGAATGACAGAGTACGGATACAAGTATAAGAAGTTAGGCAGTGAACAAATCAATCTGCTTACGGCATATGACGTTACTAAGGGACGTCCTGTTGCGATGAAAATGTTTGACGGAAGTAAAAATGACAAGGCATCGGTCAAGGAATTTATTGAAGACGTCATCGTAGAAGACTGCCTGTATTTAATGGATAGAGGCTTCTACTCTCCGGAATTAAAGACGATATTGGCAGAAAAAAAATCCACCTATATTATGCCTGTCTCCTCAAACATGACTGCGTATCAAGAAGCACTAAAACGCGGTAGAGGTAGACTTAAAACCTTTGTCTACAAACGCAATGCGTACTATCAAGAGTGTTGTTGAATATCAGGAATCTACTGATGAAGGTGGAACCAAAACCATCTACTTTAGAAATCTCCACGAAACTGAATGCGAGAAAGCGAATTATCTGGAATGCATTGAAAAGAAGGTTCCAGGATATACCGAAGCTAAACTTGAAGCTATAGAGAAAACATTTGGCGTTATCATACTGGAAACTACTCATAATGCAACTCCTCAGGAAATTTACGAATATTATAAGGAGCGGTGGAGTATTGAAACATTTTACGACTATCTGAAACATCAGATGGATTTCAATGCGTTGGGCGTGCAGGACTGGGCAGAATTGCAGGGGCTTGCATTTATGATGCTACTGGCGACACTGATTAATGGAGCTATTAGTGAAAGATTAAAACAGAGTTCTCTAGCGGGGATCTATATGCCAGAGGTAATGCTGACTGCATCATCAGTTAAAGCAATAAAAAGGAATGAGGCATGGGCTATCGAAAATGCATCAAAGAGTGAGCGTGATATTTTTGATGCATTAGAAGTACCTATTGGGAGTGAATTGATCCCGTCAAATTCTTGGTTCCCTACCTAAACTACGCGGAAGTTGTGCTATAATACATAAAAGAACGTGGCCAGTTACACTATCCCGGTCTCTGACAAACAGAGGTCTGATTTCAAATTCACTTTTCATAATTCTGAAACATTCCTCTATTTGAACAAGATGATGATACAGAGAGCCTACATACTCTGCTTCCATTGTTTCTTCTGACCCAGGAGGGTTTTGAAAAAGAATAGCTGAGAAACCCGCACACTGCCGCCTTTTTTCTATTATTTTTTCATTTAGTGCTACAGCTATGCAAGGTTCAGATTTTCTTGCCTTCTCTTCTTTGGATTTACTTTTGTCCTTCGGTGTTTCTTCAGAAGGAATCAACTCCTCCGAGAAAGATTGATTTTGAGTTTCAGTGGCCGGTACATCATCAGAGGTGATAACAAATTGTTTCCAGCCGTTTTTGGTCAAATTGATTTGTGTCTTCCGTTCTACTGCTACTTTAGCTTGCTGAACATTCTCTTCTAATGTTGATATATCCCTGTTTTTCCTTGTTTCACTGAATGTAATCATCATGCTACAGTCGATGGAATACTTGTTAGAAACTAATTCTCCGTTTACCACCTTACGTTCGTATTTAACATTTTGTATTAGGTCTTACAACATGAATTTTAGCATATGGTGAACTCTTTTGATTGCCGGCTAGAATTCATGTGTTATAATCCGCACGAATTAAAAGTAGTCTTTATGTTTTAGGAGGAGAAATTGGTCATCAAGATATCT